>JAYTBG010000295.1:0-3633 GCA_043737055.1 Chitinophagaceae bacterium
TTTGCGTCCCGTTTGCGGATATGGCGAAATTGGCAGACGCACCAGACTTAGGATCTGGCGCCGCAAGGCATGTAGGTTCGACCCCTATTATCCGCACAGATTACCACTAAATCCCTCTCCGACAAGAGAGGGATTTTTAAAATTAAAATTGTTATGGCTACAGTAGTAAGAGAAAACATCGGTTTATTAAACGATAAGCTGGTTGTAAAGATTAGTAAAGACGACTATTTCCCAACTTTTGAAAAAAAATTGAAGGAGTACAGCAAAACGGCTAACATACCCGGTTTTAGAAAAGGCATGGTTCCAGCGGGGATGATCCGTAAGATGTATGGTGCAGGCATTTTTTCTGATGAAGTTCTTAAAACGGTGGAAAAGGAATTGTTTAGTTGGTTGAACACCGAGAAACCTGAAATTTTTGCACAGCCATTACCGCTTACCAACGACATGAGCAAATTGGATATGAACAATCCGGTTGACGTGGAATTCGAATTTGAAATAGGTCTAAAGCCCACATTTCAAATCCCTGCCCTGGACAAAGCACCCGTTACCAAACATGTAGTAACCGTTACCAATGAAATGGTGGATGAAGAAATTAGCCGTATGCAGATTAAAGGCGGTGACATGACGGAGCCAGAAGTAATTGACAAAGACGAAAATGTGCTCAATGTTTTATTTACCGAAACTGATAAAGACGGCAATGCAGTAGAAAACGGCATCAGCAAAGAGAACTCCGTAATTCTGAAATATTTTACCCCATCCATTCAACAGGAACTGAAGGGTAAGAAAGTAGGCGACCATATCATTTTTCAATTGGGTAAAACTTTTGAGGCAGACAAATTGCAAATGATGCTGCAGGATCTTGGTTTTGAAAAGAATGACAAGGAAGCTGCCAATAAATATTTCAAACTGGAAATCGTAAAGATTGGCCTGGTAGAAAAGCGAGAGTTGAATGAAGATTTTTTTGCAGAAATATTTCCTGGCAAAGGAGTAAAAACAGAGGAAGACCTTCGTGCTCTACTGCAGACCGAAATTGAACAATATTGGGCTAGCCAAAGCCTGAACCAGTTGCAGGATCAGTTGTACCATTACCTGCTGGATCAAACTAAAATGGATTTTCCGGAAACGTTTTTGAAACGCTGGTTGCAAACCGGGGGTGACACACCTAAAACGGCAGAGCAGGCAGAAACAGAGTTTCCTACTTTTAGCAGCCAGCTTAAGTGGACACTGATAAGCGATAGGCTGATTACAGAAAACAAATTGGACGTAAGCGAAGCCGAATTGAGAGATAGCATGAAGATGGAAGTGATGCGTTATTTCGGACAAATGAATATCGGGGAAGATATGAGCTGGCTAGAAAGTTACATCGATCGTATGATGAAAGATGAAAAACAAGTAGACGCCACTTATCGCAGGCTGATCACAGAAAAAGTATTTGGTTTTGCAGCATCTCAAACAAAACCTACAGAAAAGAAAGTGACAGCCGATGAGTTAGTAGGTATGCAACACAATCACCAGCATTAATAATAAAATCTTTGAAGAATTCGATCCCGGTTTGCGAAGGCAACCGGGATTTTTTATGCATATTATTTTTAGAAATGATAAGAAATCTTCCAAGCCGTAGGACTTGCTTACATGACGCATTCTATGTGATTGAAAGTTTATAATTGGTGGCTTATTGCGGCTTCGAAAAATATGCATACTCCCAGATAGTGTCCAGAATATGCGCCTTAGAACAGGGGTTTGGTATCCTCGGATTGCTTATTCAAAAACTTTATTTTTGGAGAAAGTAACCAGTGAATAAATTAAATGTTATTTTATTAATATGTTCAGTCTTCTTATTATTTGTCGGTTATAATTTCGCCTTTAATACTAAAGTGACTATAGTTAAATACATCGCTTTGAGCGGCTATAAAGAGGGTTTATATTTCTATAAAAAATTGTCTAATAAAGCAAATTATACCTGGGTTAGGATTATAGGCTATGTAACGATAGTATTTTCTTTGATATGTCTTTCAGCGGCAATCAATTTTATCTTAAAATAGAATTGATAATTCCTGGATTCAATGGATGCACCAGATACTTAGGGGTAGAATAAGTTCAATAGCTTAACTACTTTTGAAAACCAATCCCACTGCAAACCGTGTTGGAGATGAACTACTTCTATACTTCACATCACAAAAAAGCCCTGCTATCAGCAGGGCTCCAACAAATATATTTTTACAGCTTTATCTCTTCATCACTGTCGTCAAAAAAACGAAACTCAGTAAGATGATAGCTGCTGTTTACTTTTACTTTAATCTTTTGTTTGTACTTCCAGCTCCATTTCATCCTTCGGCTTGGGAAGCCCGAGGTGAGGTAGGTATAAACAATAGGGTGCACCTCTATAGTAAGGCCCGTATGCTTTTGCATGATCAGGTAACTCAGGTTTTTGGCTATCTCATCCTCTAGTATCAATGTGCTGGATATTTTACCCGTACCCTGGCAACTGGGGCAAACTTCACTGGTGTTGATGTTCATTTCCGGCTTCATCCTTTGCCGGGTAATTTGCATCAGGCCAAACTTGGTGATAGGCAACACTGCATGCTTGGCCCTGTCTGGCCGCATAAACTGGTCCATGGCATCGGCCAACTTCTTTTTATTATCCATCAATTTCATATCAATGAAATCAACAACAATAATTCCACCGAGGTCACGCAGACGAAGCTGGCGGGAAATTTCCTCGGCTGCTTCCAGATTAGTTTCCAGGGCGTTTTGTTCCTGGTTGTTGCTCACACTCTTGTAACCGCTATTTACGTCAATTACATGAAGTGCTTCAGTGTGTTCAATGATAAGGTAGGCCCCACTCGGCAAATTGACCGTTTTACCAAAAGCGGCTTTCACCTGTTTGGTAATGCCAAAATTGTCAAATATTGGCAAGCCGTTGCTGTAGTAAGAAACAATTTCCGTTTTATCGGGAGATATCCTTTGAATGTAGCTCTTGGTATCGGCAAAAATCGTTTTATCATTAACCACTATGCGGTTAAAGTCGGCGGTAAGAAGATCCCTTAAAATACTGTTGGCCTTGCCTTGCTCGCTTAAGATCTTTGCAGGTGCTACGGCGCCTTTTAAATTTTCCTGGATAGTTTTCCAGGTTGCAACAAGGCTAAGGAGATCGTCATGCAATTCGGCAGTATGCTTGCCGTCTGCAGCAGTACGGATAATAACACCAAGGTTTTTTGGTTTAACTGCTTCGATTATTTTCTGAAGCCTTTTACGTTCTTCAGAAGAATGAATTTTGCGGGAAACTGCAACAATGTCGTTGAAAGGAGTGACCACTACATAGCGGCCGGCAAGTGATAGTTCGCAACTCAGGCGTGGGCCTTTAGCGGCGATGGGTTCCTTTAGTATTTGTACCAGTATGTTAGGGCGACCATTAAGCACTTCCGTAATCTTGCCCGTCTTTATAATCTCTGGTTCTACTTTAAACTTGTCAAAATCCATGTGCTGCTCGCTCTTGTCATTTACCGTAACATTGGTAAATTTTAAAATAGAGCGAACATAAGGACTAAGATCGGTATAGTGTAAAAATGCATCCTTTTCAAAACCTACATCAACAAAAGCAGCATTGAGGCCAGGAATAAGCTTTTTCACTTT
>JAYTBG010000296.1:0-43186 GCA_043737055.1 Chitinophagaceae bacterium
AAAAAGGGTTCTGCAGAGGAACAAAAATGGCAAATGACTATTTCCTCCTGGCCTTTGCATAAATATGTGGTGCTGGAAAGTGGCCTTGCAAAGCAAAACCTTTTATTTACAAAGGTTTCGCCTTATAGTAAATGGGAAAAAAAATCGACTATTGCGTTTAATGAAAGTTACGATTACAAAGAAAATAATCATTTTTATAGGGCAACTGACAGCATCTATTTTTCTAAAAATGTATTTGTAATTGATTCTGTTTTTAATAATGGGGATTCTATTTTTTTAAGTAAGACCGAAAGAATGGGAGCCTGTGGAAATCAGATAGGAGACTCCGTTTGCTATTTTTCTGAAACTTTTACCCGGGAGAAAATACAGCTCCAATTTCCTCGGTCGGATGAGAAATTGGCGATCCTGCATTTTTGGGGAAGTTGGTGTTCGCCTTGTATAGCAGAGCTTCCTGGTTTACAAAAACTAATATCATCATATTCCAATTACGGAGAAGTTGTAAATATTGCTTATGAAACTGCGCAAACTGATTTAAGTTTAAATAAAATCTTAATTAAATTTCCGCTTAAAAATAATGTTATCGAGCGGTCAAGTAGTTCTCCCTTAACAAATCGTTTTGGAATTTCCGAATTCCCTTCTTACGTCATTATTTCACCAGAGGGCTTTTATATCAAAAAGATTGCTGGCGCAGAAGGGCTGGCTGCATTATCTGGTTTCCTGGAGGAGTATAAAAAAAGTTTGAAAAAATAATAAACACCGAATCTAAACAGCAGCGAAATCTATTAATGTCGAAAAGCAATTTTCACCTTATACTTAATCAATGAGTTCAATAGATTGGATCATTCTTGTTACTGTATTGCTTGCCATTATTTTATACGGCGTTTACAAAAGCCGCACAACAAAAAATCTCGATGGATATTTTTTGAGTAACAGGAGCATGCCATGGTACCTTGTTTTGCTAAGCATTATGGGAACCCAGGCCAGTGCGATCACCTATTTAACCGGTCCCGGCCAGGCCTATACAGACGGGATGCGTTTTGTGCAATACTATTTTGGTCTTCCATTGGCAATGATTGTGATCAGTATTTTTTTTGTACCGGTTTACAGCCGACTAAAAGTTTACACAGCATACGAATTTTTGGAAACAAGGTTTGATGTAAAAACCCGAAGCCTTACCTCGTTTTTATTCTTGCTAAGCCGCGGCCTGAGCACTGGTGTGAGTATTTATGCTCCCTCTCTTATCTTAAGTTCCCTCATGGGTTGGAATATTTATTACACCAATGTGGTGATGGGTGGCCTGCTGATTATATATACCATGACTGGTGGTGCAAGGGCCGTAGCGTATACGCAGACGCTGCAGATGCTGATAGTTTTTGTGTCACTGTTTATCATAGCCTACATAGCGGTGAATATGCTCCCTGCAGATGTGGGCTTTAAAGGTGCTGTGCAAAAGGCGGCTGATCTTGGAAAGATGAATGTGATTACAACCGGATTTACGGAAAAGGGTTTTGACTGGAAGGATAAATACAACATATGGAGCGGACTGATAGGAGGCTTCTTTTTAGCCCTCAGCTATTTTGGTACCGACCATAGCCAGGTGGG
The DNA here is from genome assembly GCA_043737055.1 of Chitinophagaceae bacterium. GTDB lineage: Bacteria > Bacteroidota > Bacteroidia > Chitinophagales > Chitinophagaceae > Ferruginibacter. The sequence continues at coordinate 1,603 of JAYTBG010000296.1, forward strand.
CCGTTATCTTACTGCTAAAAATATTAATGAAAGCCGCAAAGGACTTTTAATGAATGGGCTTGTAAAAGTACCCATGCAGTTTTTTATTTTGCTGATAGGTATTTTAATTTTTTCATTCTACTTGCATTACAAAGCGCCTGTGTTTTTTGACAACGCAAAAGTACTCGTAGCACAACAAACAGGTTATAAGGACTCGCTGGCCAGTATTGAAAAAAACTATGATGCTGCCTTCGCTGCAGGCAATATGCCAGAGGCCAATACTTATAGGGCGCAGTATAAAGCCACCATTAAACAAGCCCTGCCCGGCGACGAAGCGAATGATACAAATTTTATTTTTTTACGTTTTGTAAAAGACAACCTGCCCGTTGGTTTGATAGGACTTTTGTTCTCCGTCATATTTTTATCTGCATGGGGAAGCATAGCCGCTGCGCTCAATTCGCTGGCTGCATGCACCGTAGTTGACTTTCACAAAAAGTTTTTTGTAAGAGACAATTCAGATAGCCAGGATTACAAAATTTCTCAATGGTACACTTTTGCATGGGGAGTGTTTTGTATTGTGATAGCCATGTTTGCACACAACATTGGTAACAGCCTGATAGAGGCGGTGAATATCCTGGGGTCTTTATTTTACGGGGTAATCCTTGGTATTTTCCTGGTGGCCTTTTGGATGAAGAGAGTTGGTGCCAATGCTGTTTTTATTGCGGCTGTTATTTCGGAGATAATGATCATCGCCATTTACAAAGCAAACATTGTTTCTTTTTTGTGGCTTAATGTGATAGGTGCTTTGCTGGTGATTGGAATAGCATTATTAATACAACTTTTGATGGCTATACAGTTTAAAAAATAAGTGGTAGGAACTCTAACCCGGGAAGAAGTCTCTCTTCTCTATTAAAATAGTAGGACAGCAAGGAAAAGAGAAGCTAAAGCCAGATAATTTATTTAAATTCTGTAACACTTATTTTATAAAAAATATATTGGTATGGCAGAAGTATATCATATAATAATAAAAAAAGAATATGCCGCATCTTTAATAGACGACGTAATCAAGATGGATGCCGTGGAGGCTATAGAGTCTCAACATTCTGAACTGCCCCAATGGCAAAAAGATGCATTGAATAAAGAACTACAGGCAATTGCGGATAATTCAGATGTTACGATTCCCTGGGACAGTGTTAAAGATCGTTTTAAACAACCCTAAATGCTCCCATATACTATTAACCTGACTCCATCGGCTATTGACGCTATACAATCTGCTGTTGATTATTATAATAGTCGTTCTGCCAACCTCGGATTCCGTTTTTATGATGAAGTAGATTTTTCCCTTCATGATATTGCTAACATGCCTGCGACTTATGGCTATCGCTATTAAAATATAAGGGCAAAACTTTTAAATCATTTCCCATTCCTTATCTTTTTTATTGTAAATGAGAGCAAATTTGTGGTAGATGTATTGCGAATTTTTAATGCTCACCAAAATCCTTACTGGTCTGAAAAATGAAATTTTAGACATATGTAAGTCACAAATAAACAATCTCCGTTTCCACTTTTGCAAAGGTTTTAAACATCGCCATCACCCCGCAGTATTTGTCTACTGAAAGCTGCACGGCTTTTTCCATTTTCAGTCTTTCGGTATCTGCCATTTTTATTTTATACGTTACGGTAACCTGCTGGTAAATTTTTGGGTGTTCATCTCCCAAAGTGCCCTCAGTATCAATAGAAAGGTCGCTAAAAGAAACCTTCATTTTATGTAAAATTGTAATGATGTCTATGCCTGTGCAGCCGGCCAGTGCTACCAACATAAGCCGCTTGGGCCCCGGACCCTCATCATTTCCCCCATTATCTTTACCGGTATCTGTAAGAAGTTCGTGCTCTGCAATGGAGGAGATAAATGCCATCCCTTCTGTGTGCCTGCTGCTAATAAAATGTGTATCCATCATAAAAGTTTGCGTGTAAATTGCATGAAAATTGCCGGAAAAAATTTCTTTTGCAACTGGAAATATAAATTATTTCAAAATTGCCCATCTTATTCAAACATAAATCCTTACTTTTGCCCTCCAAAATTTTAGGACATGGCAAGAGTATGTGAACTTACAGGAAAGAGACCAATTACAGGTAATAAGGTGTCTCACTCCAACATAAAAACCAAACGCAGGTTTCTGCCCAATTTGCAGACCAAGCGCTATTTTATTGCAGAAGAAGATAAATGGGTTACCATGAAACTATCGTCTGAGGCTATCAGAACCATCAACAAGAATGGTTTGTACGCTGTTGTAAAAGAAATGCGTGCTGCAGGATCGAAAATCTAATTCCGTTCCAGAACGGATGGGGCTTAAAAATATAAAAATTACAAAATGGCAAAGAAAGGTAACAGGGTACAGGTAATAATGGAGTGTACAGAGCACAAGACCAGCGGAATGGCCGGTACAAGTCGCTACATCACCACCAAGAACAAAAAAAATACCCCAGAGCGTTTAGAATTAAAGAAATTTAATCCAACACTTAAAAAGGTAACTGTTCATAAAGAAATTAAATAAATCAAACATTGGTTGGTACTCCTACTAATTAATAAAAACTACTTACAATGGCAAAAGCAGCTTCAAAGAACTCGAAGATTAAAGATACCAAGGCAGCAGCCGATGCGAAAAACTGGACTAAAGTTATTCGTACCGTTCGCAGTCCAAAATCAGGTTCATATACTTTTAAAGAGTCTATCGTTCACAAAGACAAGATTAAGGAGCACCTGGGTCAATAATATGATGCCTCGTTAAATTATAATAGAAGCTGTTCTGATCATTCCGGAACGGCTTTCTTTATACCCGCCAGTCCCGGTTTGGCTGGTTCTACAATACGCAGTTTCCCATTAACCCGGGATCTTTCACACAACTATAAAAGGCCATGGGACTATTTGACAAACTATTCGGCAAAAAGCAGCAACAAGAAAGCATCGACCAGGGGTTGCAAAAAACCCGGGAAGGTTTTTTCGATAAAATTACCAAAGCTATTGCCGGAAAGAGCACGGTAGATGAAGAGGTTTTAGATGAGTTAGAAAATGCCCTTGTTAGTGCCGATGTGGGCATAGAAACAACCGTTAAAATAATTGATGAAATTGAAAAGCGGGTAGCCAGGGATAAGTACCTGAACACTTCGGAACTAAACCGCATTTTAAAGGAAGAAATAACCAACCTGCTGGTATCTGCACCGGCAAATAGCAACTACATAAATTACGAGTTGCCTCCCGGCAACAAGCCTCATATCATTTTGGTAGTAGGGGTAAATGGCGTTGGTAAAACCACCACCATCGGAAAGCTGGCGCACAACTTTTCGCTTGCAGGAAAATCTGTTTTGTTAGGAGCTGCTGATACATTTAGGGCTGCTGCTGTAGACCAGCTCACTATCTGGAGCGAAAGGGCGAACGTTCCTATCGTTAAGAAAGAAATGGGCAGTGATCCGGCTTCTGTAGCTTACGATACGGTGATAAGCGGCGTGGCCAGAAACTCTGATGTTATTATTATAGACACGGCCGGTAGGCTACACAACAAGCTGCACCTGATGGATGAGCTAACTAAAATAAAAAGGGTCATTCAAAAAGTAATTCCGGAAGCACCTCATGAGGTATTGTTGGTGTTAGACGGCAGCACCGGGCAAAATGCCCTTGAGCAAGCGAAACACTTTACGGCCGCTACTGAAGTAACTGCATTGGCTATTACTAAGTTAGACGGCACAGCAAAAGGCGGCGTAGTTCTGGCCATTGCCAGCCAATTTAATATTCCCGTAAAATTTATAGGGGTAGGAGAGAAAGCAACCGATCTCCTTGTTTTTGAAAAACATCAGTTTGTAGATGGGCTCATAAAATTATAGGCAAAAAAGAGGGGCTACTCAAGAATGAATGCCCCGTTTACCAAAACTAACTGCTTATGAGAAAGATTTAATTATCCTATTTGTTGCACAAAGCTACGAGACCACATCTTGCTACACTGTTAAGCTTTAGCCAATAAACGCCCGTGCTTACGTTAAAATAGTTTCTTCCTTCACAAAAATGTCTTGATGGAAAGCACGAGCAAACCATACGCTAGGGTGGTTATAAAAATGCCTTTGGCAGTTTGGTCTTTTCCTGAATTAATGTAGATAGTAAATAGCAATGCATTTAACAATAATGAAAGGCTTAATGCAACTGTGAGTGTTTTAAAGCCAGGCTCTACCAACAGGTATTGAAAGGTCTCTTTAAAACTGAAAACACTAAACTTATACATCTTAAATATAAGGATGCCAAGGAAGGGTGCCAGCACACCAAGTATAAGCCCTAAAATAAAATTGTCTTTTTTAAGAATCATTGAAATAATTTGCTTTTTTCCAGATTTTTTTTGAGTTCATAGTTAGTTAAATCAAACTGAACGGGCACAGCGCTCACAAAGCCATGCTCCAGCGCCCACACATCAGTGTCTTTGGCTTTATCAAAATTTTTAAATTCACCGGTTAGCCAGTAGTATTTTTTGCCATGCGGATCAAGTCTTTCAGCAAAATCTTCTTCATATTTTGCGTAGGCTTGCTTACAAATCTTAATGCCTTTAATTTTTTCTGGTGGCAGGGCAGGGATGTTGACGTTAAGTAAAAAATGTTTTTCAAGGGTTTTTTGTTGCAACAATTCTATTACCATTTTGCGCACTACTTCCTTGGCACCGGTAAAGTCCGCATCATAAGCGTAGTCCAATAAAGAGAAGCCAATACTGGGGATTCCTTCTATAGCTGCTTCCATGGCTGCAGACATGGTACCACTATAAATTACATTGATAGAGTGATTGGCGCCATGATTGATGCCGCTCAGGCAGAGATCTGGTTTGCGGTGCAAAATCTTGTCGACTGCGAGTTTCACACAATCCACGGGGGTGCCGCTTGTTTGCCAGGCTTCTACGCCGAGGTCTTTAAAAATCTCCACTTTACTCATGCGTAGTGGGGAACCAATTGTGATGGCATGCCCCATTCCACTTTGAGGAGCATTAGGCGCCACAACTACAACCTTACCTAAGTCTTTCACTGCCTCTACCAGGCTCCTGATTCCTTTAGAAGTTACATCGTCGTCGTTGGTTATTAAAATTACAGGGAGTTCTTTTTTTGCTTTTGCCATTGCTGATGGTTTTGTTATTGATGTCTGTTTTACTGCTTCAATATGTTATGCTTCAAAGATACATTTTGGCAAGAGTTTATGTTGGATTATATAATTGTTAGCTGGGAGTCATGGTTCAGTAATAATGCTAAAAACGAATTTTGCTACAGATTAATTGTTTGGCTATTCCTGACGCAAGACCGCCTTGCAATAAAACTCCCACTACAATATATTTTTTGCAATACATATAAAATAAATTTTGATAAACTAAAATTGTTAGTATATTTGTGCTAATCAAATTAGTTTACTCATGTCTATAGCAGGTTTAAATTTAAAATACCTCCGTAAGCTACGGGGATGGACGCAAGAAGAATTCGCAGGCAAGCTAAACATTAAGCGCTCTTTGTTGGGAGCTTATGAAGAAGAGCGTGCGGACCCACGCCTCGAAGTGCTGGAGATTGTAGCCGATGTTTTTAAATTAAGTCTGGATGAGCTACTGCTAAAAGATCTCAGCAATCAATCTGCCAGCTATTTAATGAAACGCCGTCAGCAAAAGATGATGAGTGCAGACAGGAATATCATTCATTTTGTGCCGGTAAAAGCGGCTGCTGGTTACATGGCCGGATATGCAGATAGTGAGTTTATAGACGAGCTCAACACATTTACTCTCCCTATGCTGAGTGGTGGTAATTACCGTGCGTTCGAGATTATCGGAGACAGTATGTTACCTACTCCAAGTGGGAGCATAATCGTAGGAGAAAAAGTAAACAATATGGATGACATCAAAAGCAACCTGGCGTATATAGTCATTAGCAGGAATGAGGGTATTGTTTATAAACGAATCGTGAAAAGTAACAAGGCTAAAAATAAAGTGTCGTTAGTGAGCGATAACCCTACCTACCAACCCTACCAGGTGAACACAGAAGATATCATTGAATTGTGGCAGGCACAGGTAGTTATTGGTAAGGTTACCACGCAGCAGCGGTGGGATGTTAATAGCCTTGCCAATCTCGTCAATAATTTACAGGATCAGGTGAGTACCCTTAAGAAGAAAATGAACTAGCATTTAGTTTGTAGCTTTTATAACTTTAGCACAACCAGATACATCGATTAATAAACAATCCTTTTAAAATTTCTAAAAAGGAAATGATGAAGGGGCAAAACACACAGTTATGATTAAATTACAAATCGTAGGCAACCTTGGCAAAGATTGCATCGTAAAAGAAGTCAACGGTAAAAACGTTATCAATTTTAGTGTCGCACACACCGAGCGTTATAAAGACGCCCAGGGAAACCAAAAGGAACGCACCACTTGGGTGGAGTGTGCGTACTGGACCGACCGAACGGCAGTGTCCCAATACCTGACAAGGGGTAAAATGGTTTATGCAGAAGGCTCCCCTGAAGCTGACTCTTACACCAATAAAGAAGGACAGGCAGCAGCAACTTTGAGAATGAGGGTTCTCAACATTCAATTGCTGGGTGGTGGAGATAACCAGGGTGCACAGCAAGGAAACGTTACCAATGCTGGCGCAGGATATAATACCGGTGCTACAGACAGGCCTATTATAAGAACCGAAGCTCCACCCCAAGTAGCGTCCTTAGATGATGATCTTCCCTTTTAGACGTCTAATATTTAATACAAATAACAATGCCCCTGCTAGCAGGGGCATTGTTATTTGGTGAGCCTATTAACTCAATTGCTTGATTCTTCTCTACCAAGTTTGCGGGCAAAAACAACAAGGTGAACAGCAGCAAAAATTATAGAGATGTAAAGGAGCGTTCTGTCTGTTTCGAAACCAACGGTATATTGGTGAAGTAATCCTGCTACTACCAACAGCACACACAATGTTAGGCCGGTGTAGCGGGCAATTTTCATTCCTTTACGGTTGTTAGTACCATTACCTAATAAACTGTGCTTAGCACCATAAGCGAGGTAAATATCCATACCAATCAGCATCCATACAATCAGGCGGATCCAGGTGTCCATTGGTAAGAAGACCATCATGAACAAGCAAACTGCAATGCCTAAAATAGGAACTAGTGGAACCAAAGGAGTCTTAAACTCTCTTTTAAGTTCAGGCATTTTTACACGCATTACCCAAACGCCAATGCATACAAGGATAAAGGCGAATAAGGTTCCAATGCTCGTCATTTCTCCAACCACACGTGCAGGAACGAACGCTGCAAACAGGCTCACAAATCCCATAAATAAAAGGTTGCTTTTAGCAGGGGTTTGCGTTTTAGGATTTACTGCAGAGAAAATTCTTGGTATCAAGCCATCTTTACTCATGCTAAAGAAAACCCTGGATTGGCCCATAAGCATCACCAGGATTACAGAAGCATATCCCGCAAGAATGGCTACCACAATGGCCCTGTTTAGCCATGGATAGTCTGGAGTGACCGCTCCGCTTGCGTCAGCAGTACCCATATTATCGATAGCAATAGCAACAGGGGCTATACCATCTTTGCCTGCAAAGCTTGTGTAGCTGGTAACCCCAGTCATTACATGGGCAAACAGAATATAGAGCACTGTACAAATGGCCAGCGAACCTAAAATACCCCATGGCATATCTCTCTTCGGATTTTTAGCTTCCTGTGCTGCAGTACTTACTGCATCGAAACCGATATAGGCGAAGAACACGATGGCTGCTGCCCTGATAATTCCACTAAAACCAAACTCACCAAATGTACCGTTGTTGTCAGGGATGTAAGGTGTATAATTATCGTTGTTGATATACTTCCAACCAAGAAAAATAAATACCAGAACTACCGCAATTTTTAATCCTACGATTACCCCATTTACATTGGCGCTTTCCTTCGTTCCTTTCATCAGCAATAAACTCATCATAACAATGATGAACACTGCCGGCAGGTTGATGATCCCCCCATCCCATGGGCCTACCGTGAGTGCCGTGGGTAAATGAATATCAAAACCTTCCAAAAACTTTACAAGATAACGGCTCCAACTAATGCCTACAGTGGCGGCACCAACTGCATATTCTAACACCAGGTCCCAACCAATGATCCACGCAATAAACTCTCCCATGGTAGCATATGAGTAAGTGTAAGCGCTCCCAGCCACAGGTATCATGGAAGCAAACTCCGCATAACAAAGTCCGGCAAATAAACAGCCCAGGGCTGCCACCACAAAAGAGATGGTAATAGCTGGCCCCGCATGATTCGCTGCTGCCATACCAGTTATCGAAAATAATCCGGCGCCAATGATAGCACCAATTCCCAATGCAATAAGTCCCCATGCACCTAATGTTCTTTTTAAGGTGTGCGAGCCTGTTTCCTGGGCTTCATTCATTAAAGCCGCCATTGGTTTTCTTACAAATAAACTCATACAGATAGTGATTTTTGAAAAATAAATATTTTGGAAAAATAAGCAATTAATAAATAACACAACGACCAGATGTATATTTTCAATTTTAAAACCGTCCTTACCGCTGTGGTAAAAGGAGGCTATAAACGCCTCATGAATTTTTTTTGTAAGATGAGTGCGAATTGGTTTTGATTGAAAGATAAATTGTTTATTTGCACATGGAATTATTAGAGATCACTTTCAAAGATTTACTCAATCCAGAATTCTATATAGTAAACGGCGGCCTCTGGTTGTTTCTATTTATAGTGTTTGCCGAAACTGGCTTATTCGCAGGGTTTTTTCTGCCAGGCGATTCTCTTTTATTTGTTGCGGGCATTTACAGCAACGAACTTATTACTAAGGGCCTGGGCTTTGATGTTAACAATGATTTGCTGCATCTGCTCATGCTTACCGTGTTGGTAGTAGTTGCTGGTGTGTTGGGCAATGCGACTGGCTATTGGTTTGGTCAAAAAGGTGGGCCCGCTCTTTACAACAGGAAGGATAGCTTTTTCTTTAAGAAGAAATACCTCGAACAGGCCCATGAATTTTATGAGAAAAACGGAGCCAGTACAATTGTTATTGCTCGTTTTTTACCCATCATCAGAACCTTTGCTCCAATAGTTGCTGGTATTGTAAAAATGGATAAAAAGAAATTTGCTTACTACAATATCGTAGGCTGCATAGCATGGGCGTTTACCATGCTATTTGCAGGTCATTACCTCTACCGTATTATTCTCGACAAGTTCGACTTCGATCTTAAAGATCACCTTGAGGTGATAGTGTTAGGTATAGTCTTTATAACCACCGCACCGGTGATTTACAAATTGTTTTTTGCCAAAAAGAAACCAGCAGAAGGCACCCCACAATAATATGACGCAACCCAAAACAGGTTCTATTTTTAACATAGCAGTACTCGTAGCTGCTCTTGGTTATTTTGTAGATATTTACGATCTCCTTCTTTTTAACATTGTAAGGGTACAAAGCCTTGGAGACCTCGGCTTGACTGCTGCGCAGATAAAGACCGAAGGTGAGTTCATTGTAAGTATCCAGATGATCGGTCTTCTTATTGGCGGCATCATTTGGGGTATTATGGGCGATAAAAAAGGCCGGCTCAGTGTGCTGTTTGGCTCCATCATTTTATACAGTGCCGCCAATATTGTAAATGGATTTGTACAAACCACCAATCAATATGCATTGGTGCGTTTTATAGCCGGAGTTGGCCTGGCAGGAGAACTCGGCGCAGGCATTACACTTGTAAGCGAAATTACTTCTAAAGAAAAGCGTGGGCTTAGCACTTCCCTTGTTGCAGGTATTGGATTAACGGGTGCCGTGGCAGCCTATTTTATTTCTCAATACTTTCATTGGCGTACCTGTTATTTTATTGGCGGCGGATTGGGGATTGGCTTATTGTTTCTGCGTATATCCGTTAGCGAGAGTGGGATGTTTAGCCAGGTAAAAACAAATCTCACGGTGGCAAGAGGCGATTTCCTGATGTTTTTTAATAATAGGCAACGTTTTAAAAAGTACCTGTTAGCCATTTTAATTGGGCTGCCCACATGGTATGTAATAGGTGTGCTGGTAGGTTTCTCCAACAACTTTGCTGAGGCCTTTGGCATTACAGAAAAAGTGATGCCGGGTAAGGCTATCATGTTTGCCTATATCGGTATTTCTCTAGGCGATGTGTTGATAGGGTTTGTAAGCCACTGGTTGCGCAGTCGCAAAAAAGCTTTGTTCATTTTCTATGGGTTGACACTTATTTCGATTGGACTTTATTTTTCTCAACAAGGCTCCAGCGCTGCGTATATGTATGGCATTTGCGGTATTCTCGGATTCAGCACGGGCTTCTGGGCTATTTTTGTTACAATGGCGGCCGAACAATTTGGTACAAATCTCCGGGCTACTTCTGCTACCACGGTACCCAACATGGTTAGAGGCTCTCTGCCACTGATTCTGATTTTATTTAATTGGTTACAACAATTTACGAGCTACACAAATGCAGGGCTTATAACCGGGCTCATCATTATGACCATAAGTACTGCGGCAGCATGGTTCACCAATGAGACTTTTGGAAAGGACCTGGACTACATTGAAGAGTAAGCGACAAACATTTAATTAAGTTGGCAGCTGCAGTGCAAGGAAACTTTGTTTGCAGAAAATATACACTATACAGTCGCTTTCTAACCGAGGAGATCAAGGCAGTTAATACACGAAAAAAAGCACAGCTAAAAGCCCGGGTCCGCCTGCGTTGATTGTAACGTTACAACAAAACGCAAGTGCAATACTTGCCAGGGCATAAATACATCAACAGTGTAGCATTATATAAAGTCCAGGAACTGGAACATTATCCAGCCAACTTACAAAACATCTCCCCGCTGAAAAATTATATTTGTGAATACAAATAATCACCATGGCAAAAAATATTCGCAAAACATTACTCATACCGGATGCAGCAATAATCAACAAGATTCTTGTGTTACGGAAAAAAAAGTAATGGTAGATAGAGACATTGCGGAACTCTATGGCGTACCGACCAAACGTTTGAATGAACAAGTAAAACGAAATAAAAAAAGATTCCCGGAAGATTTTATGTTCCAGTTGACCCAGGAAGAAAAAGACGAGGTAGTCGCAAATTGCGACCACCTGAAAAATTTGAAATACTCACCAAATTTACCCTATGTTTTTACCGAACATGGGGCCGTAATGTTAGCGAGTGTTTTAAACAGTGACAGAGCCATTGAGGTAAATATACAGTTAGTAAGAATATTTACGCAGATGCGGGAAATGCTCTTAACGAATAAGGAAATTTTATTGAAGTTAGAGCAGTTAGAAAAAAAGGCGATAGGACACGATGAAGATATACAGTTAATTTTTGAGGCTGTGAAAGGATTGCTGACCCAGCCCAGGGAACCGGAGCAACCAAGAAGACGCATTGGTTTTAAAAAAAATAGCGATGAAGATTAAGCCCCATAAAAACTGTTCTAGCCAAACAATGAGTAGGTCAGCATGTTAATGTATTTGCAATTAGGGGGATGTTAATAGCAGTTCATCGCAAATCATCGTTGTTTTGTTTTTTTAAATCTGTTTATTAATGAAGCATTTTTTTCTTTTTGCCACCCTGCTTTGTTCTGGTATTGCGCAGGGCCAATTTACCACCAACGTTTACTGGACGGAAAAGACAACCCTGCCTTCGACTGAAGTTATTTACTTCAGCACCGACAAACCGCTGCTGTGGAAAGACTTCAAGGGTACTCCGGTAGCATCATCTCCTGCTGCAGCCATTACTGCTTCTGGCTTTGGCTACAAGGCAGATGTAAAAAATGTTGGTTCAAAGGGGCAGTTAAACATCGGAGTGTATTGCTATTTTAACAAGAATAACTCATGGGTAAAAGAAGGTAAAACGAGTTCTTATATTTTGACCCATGAGCAAAACCATTTTAATATAAGTTACCTGGCAGCTAGCATTTTTGTAGAAAAATTAAAAGCGGCAAGCTTTACGAACAGCAATTACAATACTCTGATACCACGCATTTACAATGAAACCTGCGATATTATGAACAAGATGCAAAACGATTATGATGGGCAAACCAAAAATGGCCAGGTTAAAGAAATGCAATACAAGTGGGATGATTTTCTACACAAGAAACTTAACAGTCTTACAGATTAATAATAAGAACCGGAATTTTCAGCTCGTGCCGCACAGCATTAACCGTTGCACCATAAATAAAATCTTTCAATCCAGCGTGGCCGTGAGCACCTATTACCAAGAGCTCTGCGTGGTTGTTGGTTACGATTCTTACAATCTCCTTTACACGATTTCTAAAGCCAACTTCAGCAATCACATCGTAGCCCTGCAATCGTAACTGTTCCGCATAACTTTCCAGCTTTTCTATATCGTTGCGGGTTTCATAATCATCGGTTTCAGCACCTAACAATTTTGCACCGGCACTTTCTACAATGTGCACTAAAATATACGAGGTAGTGGCGTGGCCTTGGCCAAGCGCATGCGAAATTATTTTAGCATCATCATTACTAAAGTCTAATGCAATTGCAATTTTGTTATAAGATGGTTTGTGTATCTCACCGATGTTCGCATCTTTGGCATGCATTAAAATCGATTTAGGAACCGGCGATTTTTTAATAAAGGGATGGATGATAATGTAGACCAGCAACGCTCCAAAGCCAGCTACGGCACTGCCTGTAAGAACTTTGGGTAACAGCGCATCCGCTTCAAAAATGGGAATGATTTCATTAAACAGCATTTTTAGGTTGAGGAAAACCAGTACCGTGGCAATGAGCCAGGCTGCTATTTTTGTGATTGGCTTTATCACAAAATTGCCCATTGTTTTTTTATCGCTTACAAATTGTATAAGGGGTATCACGGCATAACCAAGTTGCAAACTCAGTACTACCTGGCTTCCAATCAACAGGGCATCTACCCGGCTTTCTCCGTAAATACCGATTACAATTACGGCAGGAACAATGGCAACCAACCTCGTTAACAGCCTGCGCAGAATTGGGTTGAGCCGTAAACTTAAATAGCCTTCCATCACAATTTGCCCAGCCAGCGTGCCGGTAACAGTGCTGCTTTGTCCTGCTGCAATGAGGGCGAGCGCAAAAAGTATGGGAGCAGTATTGCCCAAAAATCCAGGCAGCAACCTGTGGGCTTCTTTAATTTCCGCAACATGGGAGTTGCCGGTTTTGAAAAAAACAGATGCTGCCAAAATAAGGATAGCTGCGTTTACCAAAAAAGCAATGTTGAGCGCAATGGTTGTATCAATGCGGTTATATTTAATGGCTTGCTTAATGCCTGCATCCGTTCGCTCTATCTTCCTGGTTTGCACCAGCGCAGAGTGGAGGTATAGGTTGTGAGGCATTACGGTGGCGCCAATGATAGCTATGGCAATGTACAAGGCTTCGTCGGTTAGTACGGTAGGGATGAAACCGCTGGCAACTTCACTCAATACCGGCTTGGCCAAAATAATTTCTACTAAAAAGGAAAACGCTATAACGGCTACCAGTGAAATGATGAAGGCTTCCATTTTGCGGATGCCTAACTTCTGCAAATAAAGTAATAAGAACGTATCTAAAATAGTAATGCTCACACCCCATATTAGTGGTAAGCCGGTGAGCAGTTGTATACCGATGGCCATACCCAATACCTCGGCCAGGTCGGTAGCGGCAATGGCTACTTCTGCAAGAATGTAGAGCACAAAATTGACTCCCTTGGGGTAGGTCTCCCTATTCGCCTGAGCAAGGTCTCTGCCTCGTACAATGCCTAGCCTGGCGCTCATACCTTGCAGCAAAAGTGCCATGAGGTTACTCATCAGCAATACCCAGATAAGCGTGTAGCCAAATTTACTGCCGCCGGCAAGATCAGTAGCCCAATTGCCCGGATCCATGTAGCCCACACTTACCAGGTAGGCAGGCCCAAGAAACGAAAAAAGTCGGCGCCAGCCCTTTGGTTTCAGGGCAGTGTTTACCGTTTCGTGCACTTCACTAAGGGAAGAATCAGCATTGCTATGTAGCTTGTTCATATTGTGCAATAAATGTTTTTGGCTACCTGGCTGCTTAGAACCGCATCAGGCAGTTTATCAATCTTGATTTCTACGCTTCCATCAAATTCGAACCGCTTGCTCACTTTTAATTTTGTGCCAATGCCGATATGGTAATGTTTTAAAAGATCCAGCATGGTTGCGCTTTGGTCCTGTATGTAGTTTACGATCGCTATTTTTTTTAGTGGAACTTCTAGCAGGTTGCTCCGCTTTAGAAAACTGATTTTACCCCGGCTGTTTGGAATGGGGTCGCCATGTGGGTCGAAGGACGGGTACGCCAAAAAATCATCAAGCTTGGTCACCAGTTCTACACTTTCTATGTGCTCGAGCTGTTCTGCAATGTCATGCACCTCGTCCCATGCAAAACCTAACTTGTTTACCAGGAAGTATTCCCACAACCTATGTTTGCGCACTATAGTCAGTGCCAGTTTATGGCCCGCTTCGGTAAGCACAAAACTTTTGTAGGGCTCGTACTCAACCAGTTTTTTTGAGTGCAGCTTTTTTAGCATGTCGGTTACTGAAGCTGCCTTGGTGCTCACCATTGCAGCAAGCATCGTAGCATTTACCCTATGATGCTGCACCTGCAGGTGGTAAATACTTTTTATATAATTTTCTTCGCTAACGGAAAACTTCATGACGCTGAACTATAAGTTTAGACAAACCTAAAAATTTATTTTTATATACTCGTTTATAATATATTATTTTCCCTGGCTCCAGGTTAATGTGTGATTTGTACACGCAAGTAATATTTTCAATTTATATTGCAGCCTAACTAAATTATTCAAAATGGATTTTAAACAGTTCCAGGTCCCTTATGAAGTAGATCCTTTGTATGGCAAAAAGGTATCTTATTTTTCGATGGAGTTTGCCGTGCACCAGCCTCTTAAAATATACAGTGGTGGGTTAGGATACCTTAGTGGATCGCATTTGCGTAGTGCCTATGAATTGCGTCAGAATCTTGTAGGCGTGGGTATTTTGTGGAAGTACGGTTATTACGATCAGTCACGCAATCCGGATCAGACATTGCAGGTGCAATGGAACGAAAAAATTTATAATTATTTAGAAGATACAGGCATAAAGTTTCAAATTGAAATTCACCAACACCCGGTGTGGGTAAAGGCAATGTATTTAAACCCGGAGACGTTTAAGACCGCACCATTGTTTCTGTTGAGCACAGACTTGCCAGAAAACGATTATGTTTCCCAAACAATTTCTCATAAGCTTTACGATGCCAACGTAGCCACCAAAGTTGCCCAGTTTATTCTGTTGGGAGTGGGCGGTGCCAAGTTGATGGATGAACTTAATTTCAAGCCTGACCGTTATCACCTGAATGAAGCGCACGGCATAAGCGCTGCCTTCTACCTGTATAAAAAATGGGGCAGCAAACAAGCAGTTACAGATAAGTTGGTGTTTACAACCCATACGCCAGAAGAAGCAGGCAACGAGAAGCATGATTTTTATCTTTGCGAAAAGATGAGTTATTTCTGCGGCCTCTCAATGGATGAAGTGCGGAAACTGACTGGCATAACAGGCGATCAGTTTGATCACTCGCTTACAGCATTAAGATTTGCAAGGCTTGCTAATGGTGTAAGCCAGTTGCATGGAGAAGTAAGCAGAAAAATGTGGGGAAAGTATGAGGGCATTTGTGAAATAACCGCCATCACCAACGCACAAAACTGGCACTACTGGGCAGACAAACAATTGTATAAGTTTATAGATGACCATCAGCAAGATGCTTTTATAGACAGAAAGCGATACCTGAAGAAGCGTGCGTTTGATGTGGTGGCAGATCAAACCGGTAAGCTGATGAATCCTG
This sequence comes from Chitinophagaceae bacterium, assembly GCA_043737055.1. Classification (GTDB taxonomy): domain Bacteria; phylum Bacteroidota; class Bacteroidia; order Chitinophagales; family Chitinophagaceae; genus Ferruginibacter. The sequence goes on from JAYTBG010000296.1 coordinate 17,436, forward strand.
ATGTGTTCACCATTGTGTGGGCAAGGAGATTTGCCGGCTACAAAAGAGCAGACTTACTCACCAGGGACGAGAAACGTTTTCGTGCACTCATGTCAAATTCTAAGTACCCGGTGCAAATTATCTGGGCCGGCAAACCCTACCCTGTAGATTACCCGGCCATCAGCGATTTTGATATGCTGGTAAACCTGAGCAAACATTATCCAAACATTGCTGTGTGCACAGGCTATGAGCTTACATTAAGCAAACGCCTCAAGCAAGCTTCCGACGTTTGGCTGAACACGCCGAGGGTACCAAGGGAAGCTAGCGGAACCAGTGGTATGACGGCCGCAATGAACGGCGCCGTGAACTTTAGCACCAATGATGGTTGGATCTGCGAATTTATCAATCATGGCAACAATGGTTTTTTAGTGCCACCTGTTGACTACGCAGCAATGTCTGTGCACGAACAGGATCAGTACGATCTCGATAAGTTTTACGATATCCTCGAGAACCAGGTGTTGCCCATGTATTATGACAATCCTGAAAACTGGCGGCAAATTGTAAAAAATGGAATGATGGATGTGCGCTGGCAATTTGATAGCAACCGCATGGCGAAAGAATATTATGAAATTTTGTACAAGTAAACGTTTTGCATAAACCTCTTAAAATCCTTTTCGCCTCCAAGCGATGAGGATTTTTTTTGAATAGTATGTTCCAATCTACCATCCAATTATACAGGCAAGCTTATAGCGGCTTAACCAGGCACATCTGGCTGCTCAGTATGGTGATGCTCATTAACCGTAGCGGTACCATGGTGCTCGCCTTTCTCACACTCTACAGCAAAAGCCGTGGCTATACTATTGAGCAAGGAGGATGGGTGGTAGCCATTTACGGTGTGGGTTCATTTGTCGGAGCTTTTGTGGGCGGGCGGTTGAGCGATGCTTTTGGTTTTTACAAAATACAATTCGCTGCATTGTTCCTCGGAGGTATACTTTTTATTGTTTTGGGGCAAATGGATTCCTACGTTTCCATTTGTGTTTGCACATTTATATTGAGCCTCGTAAATGAAATGTTCCGGCCGGCAAATGCTTCCGCAATTGCTCACTACAGTACGCCTGCCAACAGGACCCAATCCTTCTCCCTGGTAAGGCTTGCCATCAACCTGGGGTGGGGTGTGGGTATTGCCCTTGGCGGTTTCCTGGCATCCCTTGACTATCATTATTTGTTTTGGGTAGATGGCTTCACCAATATTGCTGCTGCTTTTCTTTTATTGGCTGTACTCCCGAAAGCGAATGTTCATAAGGATAGTGACATGGCGGAAGCAGATGCAACAGTACTGACAAGCAGTTTTGCTACTCCTCTAAAAGACAAGGATTTTTTATATTTCCTTGGCTTCTTAATCCTGTTTTCATCCTGCTTTTTTCAATTGTTTACTACGGTGCCCGTTTACTTCAAAGAAACACTGCAGCTCGATGAATTTTGGATAGGCGTGGTAATGGCCGTAAATGGTATGCTCATTGCCCTTGTTGAAATGGTACTGGTATTTAAACTGGAGGGGCGCAAGCCATACCTATACCTGATGACGTTGGGTACCCTTTTAATGGGAGTTTCATTTCTGTTGCTAAACCTTCCGCTGCTGAGTGGTTTCTTAATTGCGCTGCTGGCCATATTGATGTTAACGGTTGCAGAGATGGTTTCTATGCCTTTTATGAACAGCTACTACATAAGCCGGAGCAACGCAGCCAACCGTGGTCAATATGCCGGAATGTACACGATGGCATGGAGTGCCGCACAGGTAATTGGGAGCAGCGGGGGCTCAGCCCTGGCGGAGCGTATTGGCTACCATAATCTGTGGATGGTAACAGCACTGCTGTGTGTGGCCGCTGCCGGTGGGTTCTATTGGCTGTTAAAAAGAGGTGCTGTATAAAACGCCGCTACGACTCGGGGGCACTAATCGTCAAAATATTTTCAATTTTAATTGTAGCTAATACTCACCACGGCTTTTGAAGTAAGAGGAACCGACTGGGCCATTGTGTCCCAGCGGCAATGTCATTAAGTTAAGCCTTGTAGAGGCGGTATTTTGGTAGAATATTTTGAAAGGTTCGTAAAGTGCTATCGGCACGACATTTTTTATAGGGTTAAATTATAATGTCGCCTCCATGAGGCTAACAACTCTAAGTTTATTTTATGCTTCTACCAAATTTTCGCTCCTCTGAGCTGTCCCTTCCTTAACTTAATGACATTGGCCAGCGGGGTTTTCGCAAATTTAATTTATCAATATAAACATCATTGCCTGCGAAACCCCCGCTGGGGCAAAGTATAAAAAATGCCCCCGACGACCCGGGGGCACTCATAACAAAAAATATTTTTAATTAGTTGTAACTAATATTCACCACAGCTTTTGAAGTAATAGGAACTGACTGGCCCATCATGTCAATTGTTCCGGTAAGATCCATTACGCTGGTTCTTTTTTTAACCAGAGAAGTTTTAGTATCCACCAATATTTCTCCTTCCGTTTTGGCCGAGAGAGCCATATCCATTTGCATGCCCTGCGTTTCAAGGCTATTGCTGCCCTGCATGGTAGAAAATAATTGTATGGTGGCAACGCCGCCGTCAACAGATTTTAAAGTATAAGTTTTTACCTCTTTCATTTTTCCGGTCGACGTAGAGTCTATCCAACTGTCGCCATTTTTTTTGTCTTTTGGCAGTACAAAAAAAGCAGTGCCTGCGGTAGCATCATCACCGCCAGCAGCAAAAGATTCCATGATTCCTTCCAGCGGATTTTCCTTGGAACTGTTATTGGCCGTGTCGTTGATTGGTTCTTTTGACACAACTGCGCCTGTGTTTTTGTTAATTGAAACAACTACTTCTTTCCCAATCTTGCCGGCCACTGATTTGCCAATCTCTGAATCTTTGTCAGCCGGATTTTCAGAATCAAAACTCTGTTGTTGGCCCATCATTTCCATGTCCAGCTTAAGTTTGGTTAGTTTATAAGTGCCGGTGTGAGTTTCTTTATCGCTGTCATTTATTTGCAGCAGGCTCGTGCTGCTGCTGTTATTTTTTATCTGCATCCCGGTCATCTCCATATCCTGAGTGCTGATAATATTGATGGTAATCGATTGTCCTTTATTTAGACTTAGTTTTTGGGCTTCAGTAGCAAACGACGCAAGAACCATCAAAGAGAGTAGAGTGTATTTCATTTTTATTTTTTTGTAAAATTATAAGGTTTGGTTGGTCCGGATGCAAAGCATTTGTTAGCATTTCTACAAAACAACGGGTACGAAAAAGGGTTACTGATAAACAGTAACCCTTCAGAAAGTTTAAATGATATAGATTATCCTATAACTGTTACGTTAACAGCATTCATTCCTTTTTTTCCGTTTTGTAGTTCAAACTCAACTTGATCACCTTCTTTGATGTCATTGATAAGTCCGCTTACGTGTACGAAAGTTTCTTTGTCGGAATCTGAATGTTTAATAAAACCGAAACCTTTTTCTGAGTTAAAAAACTTAACTGTACCTTGATTTTTAGTGTCCATTTTGTTTAATTGTATTGTATTAATAAAGTGCGAATGTAAGGCTTTTAAACTAACATCCCGTACTAACTTTGAAAAATGATCAAATTACACCTGATGTTAGGCGCCCTTTGGTTCATATATTGTTTTTTTCACAGTTTCTTTGCTCATGAGAAGGTGAAAACATTTGTGCAGCGCACGTTTAGGGTCGGCGCCTCAACTTACCGGATAGGGTACAACATTTTTGCTCTTGGCACCCTCGTGGGCGTGTTGTATGTTCATATTATTACTGCAAGCAAGCAAATATTTACACCAACGCCCTTCAGTATGATCATGGCTGGCTTGTTTGCCGTCACAGGAATGGTCGTTATGCTTATCTGCATCTCTAAATATTTTAAACAGCTCAGCGGCCTTTTCAAGGAAAGCCAACAATCCACACTGCAAACCGGTGGATTGCACCAATGGGTACGGCATCCACTGTATATAGGAACCTTCATTTTTTTGATCGGGCTGGTCTTGGCATGGCCAAGCTATGCTAATGCACTCGCAGTATTTATCATTATTGTGTACACCGTTGCTGGTACTGTGTTGGAAGAAAAAAAACTTGTTCAGGAATACGGGGAAGAATACCTTCTTTACCAACAACGGGTTCCCATGTTGCTCCCGAGGTTGTCGGGACGGAATTAGCGCTTTGCATCAGCTCCTACACTTCTTCCGAATTTTCTGGTAGTTTATCGTATTCACCCTTGAGGGCATAGTAGCCAAAGATCATGAGCCCGATAGCAATAGGTGTAAAAATAGTAATGATGATGATCCACGGCACCGGGCTGTTGATATCCTTTGTGCCCGTGCTGCTTATATTTTGAATAGCTCCGGCAATGAGTACATACATGGCTATGGGTGCTACCAGCATCCACACATAACCCATCCATCTTTTAATTTTATCCATATAGTAAAGCGCTGCCTACCGGCACGCAGGTTTAATCATTTATTTGTTCATCACGTTTGTTGCTCAGGTAGAAGGCCCCAATCACAAAACAAAGTCCTGCTATTACAATAGGATACCAAAGTCCTACCAGCGGATCTCCGGTATAAGTGGCACTTAACAGGGTGGCAATGAAAGGAACAAGGCCACCAAATACGCCATTGCCAATATGGTAGGGCAAACTCATAGATGTGTAGCGGATCTTGGTGGGAAACAATTCTACTAAAAATGCCGCAACCGGGCCATACACCATGGTAACAAAAATGATCATGATCCAAACGAGTCCGATGAATTTCCATTTGAGCGGGGTAGAAAGCATTTTGTCCTGGTAAATAGCGTGCGCATTCGGTTTTACGATGTTGGCTTGTTGGCCTTTTTGCAAGGTATCGAGCAGTACCCTCGTAAATTTTGAATGGTCCGTCGCCTGGTATTGCGTAGCAATGCGAAGAACAGAATCTTTTCCATTGAACAAAACTTTGCTGTTTTCCTTTATGAAAAGCAGGTCTTCTTTCAGCCATTCCTTTGCATCAGCGGAGGTAAGCATGGTATTAAAAATAGGCCTGTAAAAAAGTACTCCCAAGAGCATTCCCATTAGCATGATCCATTTTCTGCCAACCTTGTCACTCAGCCATCCAAAAAATAAAAAGAAAGGGGTTGCTAATCCAATGGCCCATAACAGTATTTCCCGGTTTTGCATAAATTCCAGCTTTACCGTATTTTCTAAAAAACTTTGTGCATAAAACTGCCCGGTGTACCAGATAACGCCCTGGCCCATTACAGCGCCAAACAAAGCCAGTAATACCATTTTAAAATTTCCTTTTTTACCAAAGCTTTCTTTAAGCGGATTGGTAGAGGTTTTTCCTTCTTTTTTCAACGCAGTATACAAAGGAGACTCACTCATTTTTAAACGGATATAAATGGAGACTCCCACCAGCAATATAGATAACCAGAATGGATATCTCCAGCCGCCCCACTCGGTGTTGAAGGCTGCATCGCTCATGTTGGCCTTTACTGCCATAATTACCCCCAATGCTACAAATAATCCAAGGGTAGCAGTTGTCTGAATCCATGCTGTAAAATATCCCCGGCGGTGCACCGGAGAATGCTCTGCTACGTAGGTAGCCGCCCCGCCATATTCGCCACCCAAGGCAAGGCCCTGCAAGAGTCTTAGGAACAAAACTAACATTGGCGCAGCCATACCAATGCTTTGATACGCAGGCACCAGGCCTATTAAAAAGGTAGACCCACCCATTAAAACCAGTGTAAGTAAGAAGGTATACTTTCTCCCGATCATATCTCCCAGCCTGCCAAAAAACAAGGCACCAAAGGGGCGAACCAAAAAGCCCGCAGCAAAAATGGCCAGCGTACTCAACAGGGCAGCAGTCTCATTACCCTCAGGGAAAAATTGGGTAGAGATGGTTTTGGCCAACATGCCGAAAATGTAAAAGTCGTACCACTCTATCAGGGTGCCGAGGGAGGATGAAAAAATAACTTTACCTATTCCCTTAGTTTGGTTGTTTGCAGTCATACTTAAATAATAAAAAAGGAAGATACAAGGTTTTTTAAAACACTTGCTGCGCAGTCAGAAAATGCTCTTCGTATTTTTCAGAACAAGCAAGTCAATTTCAGGTGCGTATGAAATTTTCGAAAAAGCATTTTCTAAAAATTCAATTGTATATTTTTGAATCAGCTAAAAAATACACATGGCCTATCCCTTCCAGATAAAAAGTTTCGAGCAGTATCATACTGATTATAATAAGAGTGTAGCCGACCCCGAAGCATTTTGGGCAGCCGTGGCAGAAAACTTTGTTTGGCAAAAAAAATGGGATAAGGTTTTAGAATGGAATTTTACCGAGCCTAAAATAGAATGGTTTAAGAATGGCAAACTGAACATTACCGAGAATTGTATAGACAGGCATTTGCCTGCCAGGGCAGATGATCCGGCATTTATATGGGAGCCAAACCATCCTGAAGAGCGGGTGAGGGTGGTTACCTATGCCCGCTTGCACAAGCGGGTTTGCCAGGTAGCGCAAATGCTCGTGAACAACGGCGTGAAAAAAGGGGATAGGGTTTGTATTTACATGGGTATGGTGCCCGAGCTGGCCTATGCCGTGCTGGGCTGTGCCCGCATTGGAGCAGTGCATAGTGTGGTGTTTGGCGGTTTTAGCGCACAAAGTATTGCAGACAGATTGTATGATGCGGACGCCACATTTATCATCACTTGTGATGGCGCTTACCGGGGTAGTAAAGACATTCCGCTTAAAGCCGTGATTGATGATGCGTTAATTGGAAACAGAACCGTAAAGCGGGTGATCGTGTATACAAGAACCCGTACGGCCGTGTCTATGCTTAAGGGCAGGGATGTGTGGTGGGAAGATGAGATGGAATACGCAGAATCGCAAATTGAAAAAGACGGTGTTGTATCGTTTCCGGCAGTAGCTATGGATGCAGAAGATCCGTTGTTTATTTTATACACTTCCGGCTCTACCGGCAAACCAAAAGGAGTGGTACACAGTGTTGCCGGGTACATGGTATGGACGACCTACACTTTTGTAAACATGTTTCAATACCAGCAAGGCGATGTACATTTTTGCTCCGCAGATATTGGCTGGATAACAGGGCACAGTTATGTAGTGTACGGGCCGCTTTGTGCGGGAGCTACCTCGGTTATTTTTGAAGGCATTCCTACCTGGCCGGATGCTGGCCGCTTCTGGGACATTGTAGACCGGCACAAAGTAAATTGTATTTACACGGCACCCACCGCTATCCGCAGTTTGATGAGCTTTGGTACAGAGCCGTTGGAGGGTAAAGACCTGGCTACTTTAAAAGTGTTGGGTACGGTTGGCGAACCCATCAATGAAGAAGCCTGGCATTGGTATAACGAGCATATCGGAAAAGGAAAGTGCCCCATTATAGATACCTGGTGGCAAACAGAAACTGCCGGCGGACTCATCAGCAATCTTGCAGGTGTTACACCGGCAAAACCTAGCTGGGCCACTTTGCCTCTGCCCGGCGTGCAGCCGTTACTGGTAGACGAGCAGGGGAATGAAGTTACCAATGCTGATGAAGATGGAGTACTCAAAGGCAATCTCTGCATCAAAGCTCCCTGGCCTGGTATACTTAGAACAACTTATGGAGATCATGAGCGTTGCCGTCTTAATTATTTTGCCACCTATCCAAACTTATATTTTACCGGCGATGGTGCACTAAAAGATGCGAATGGCAACTACCGTATAACCGGAAGGGTAGATGATGTACTGAACATCAGCGGGCACCGCATCGGAACAGCCGAAGTGGAGAATGCCATCAACATGCATTCGGGTGTTGTAGAGAGCGCCGTTGTTGGTTACCCTCACGACATTAAGGGGCAAGGCATATATGCCTACGTAATTTACAATGGCCATCATGGTGATGAAGAAATGCGGAGGCTCGATATCCTGCAAACGGTTTCAAGAGTTATCGGTGCTATTGCTAAGCCAGATAAAATTCAGTTTGTAAAAGGCCTTCCTAAAACAAGGAGCGGAAAAATAATGCGCCGTATTTTAAGAAAAATTGCTGAAGGTGAAACTGCTAATCTTGGAGATACCAGCACCCTGCTGGAACCGAATGTAGTGGATGATATTAAAGCGGGCAGGATTTAATCTTAAATAAGAGATTAGTTAATTCGTGATTGGTTGATTAGTGGTTGGTTAGTAGATGTTGGTAACTAATTTATTTTTTGATGCGCTTCATGGTCGCTTGCAGCGCATTTTATAATTTGGGTTGCGTCTCACAAATTTCTTTTAGTATTGCTATGGCCTTCGGGAAAGACTCTTTCATGTAATCTTCAAATTCCGGAGCCTAGTCCATTGCTATCTTGAGTTGTGTGCTGTCGCCGTTCTCTTCTAAATAATAATTTTCGGTGACTTTGCCCAGGCTTTGGCAATTTTCTCTCCATTTATAACTTCACCCAGGTGACGGAAAGACATTTGCTTATTGAGAATTTTTGTCTCTATTACGGAATACATGCCACAATCTCCTGAACTGAGAAACATGATTGGGCTACCTTCTTCCCAGTCGGATACAGCATAAGATCCCAGCATAAAGACAGCCGTCCATAAGCGGTAGGTCGGGTCGTTCCAAAGCGTTTCCCAGACCCTGGTTACGGGAGCGTTAATGCGGGATTCAAATGTTAGTGTGTTCATGATGGTTGTATTTATAGGTGTCAACAAATATACAGTCCGTTGTTATTCTTTGCAAGGTGCAGAACCGACGGAAAAGGGTTGAATTGCGACACCTGAGGGAAGTGCAAGGCCTAAATGACGATAGGTTTTCCTGATTCCGTTTCCATCTTTAAGGAGATATTTCGTAAAACATTCCGGAATACTATAGCGGCGCCTTAAGTGTAGAGTTCCTGGCACCTTTCGCAGAAGAAGCTTCGCCTTTGTGTATGGCCGCAATATTTTTTTACCAGTGGCTGGTTGCATTTCTTACACTCTTTCTTTGTGTGAGCCAGCCAGTGTTTTTTTTGTTCGTAAATTCTTTTCCATTCTAAAAAATCGAAAGAATAATTACGGGTTTCTTTAATGAGTTTGGTGGTAACTGCAGTGGGCATTTTGCCAAGCAAAAATTCAGGGTCAAGCTGAATGCGGTACAGCACTTCATTCTTAATGATATTGCCTACACCAGAAAAAATATCCTAGTTGAGCAAAGCGTCACATGCCATAGAGTCGGGTAGTGCTTTCAATTTTTTCCTCGCAGCCGGTATGCTAAATGCATCATTCATTACATCAGCCTGCCAGTCATAAACAGGCGTAGGGTCTTCAACAAATTTTACAGAGCAGGTATAAAAAATATTTTTCTTTTACCCACTTCAAGGCAAAGCCGCACACGGCTGTCGGGCTTTGTTTGTTCATCTATGCTGTAGGATCCAAACATCAAAAAGTGAATGCGGATAACCGGGCCCGGCGAATAAAAATAAAGAATTGTTTACCCCAGGTTTTAAAATCGATGATAACCTTGTTGCTAAGTAATGCCATATTGACCTTAGCATTGCCGCTGGCTTGTTTGATCTTTTTATTGATGAAAAGTTCCAAAGATTCTTTTACCAAATATAGACTCGGGCCTTCGGGCATACCGTTTTCTTTTGAGTGAAAGAATATTTAGGATCATGGAAGCAATTAACAATTCAAACGATACCCACGTATCTCATAAGCGGAAAGATTAAAAAATACCAGGCGAAACAGCCTGGTATTTTGATAATCCTTCGGAGCTTTCTATTAAGCCGGAACCTTTCTTGCTTTTTCTCTTTCCCAAAAACGGTGTTGCTTAATCGCCTCTATAAATTGAGTAGATAATTTTTCTACTTTGTTTCCCACAACCACACCTTCCATAAGCATGGTATCATCATCGTTGCTTTCCGGGAGCTTTCTGCCAAAGTAGGTGGCCCTCAAAACCTGCAATGCTTCTGTATCTGCCGCAATGGGCTTGCAATGTTTAAAAGCCTCATTCAAAAAGTGAATAGCATCTGGTTCTGCCTCAAGTGTTGCTAAACTATTGAGTCCGCCGGGTACATACACAGCGTCATAAAGTACCGATGCGGTGGTCAGTAAACTTTTGTCTACCCGAATTGGTTCTTCGCTATCTATACCCGAAATAAAACCAAGTTTAGGAGCAATCACTTCTGCAATAGCCCCCTCAGCTTCCAGTGCTGCTTTTACAGTGGCAAGGTTTCCTGCATGCACACCGTCACAAGCGAGTATGGCCACTTTGCGTGTGCGAATACTGTCTTTAATGGTATTGGCCATGCTGAGTGCTGCGGATGTTTTTAAAGACCCTTCTTTTACAATAATACGATATTGTTCGGGGTCCGCATCTGCGGGAACATTTTGATTGAGTTGGCTAGACAGTTCTTTTGGCACGTGCATACCAATGGCAAATGCTACGGCGGCTGCAAGGCCATCATCTATCTGTGCCAGCAGGTACAAGATTCTCTCCCTGATTACGAGGATTTCTACCTTTCCTAATTCGAAAGACAGCGCATCAATAATGTGATTTTTTTCCGGCTCGGACTGGCTGTTTAAAAATAATTTAGCCTGGCTGAAATGGTCAAAGAAACTCGGACTACGCTCTCTTATTTTATGTGCATCAATGCGCTCCGGATGACTTGTAAAGCCTCCTTGCATTTTACCTGCCTGAAAGGGGCACCCCCCAGCCATGGTATTGGGTCCATGTGCTGTTCTTCCTTTATTTATCGTCTGCCTGTGTAATCCATCACGCTGATTGTTGTGCACCGGTACAACGGGGCGGTTGATAGGAATTTCATGAAAGTTAGGCCCACCAAGCCGGAGCAGTTGTGTATCTGTGTAAGAAAACAGTCTGCCTTGCAGCAATGGATCGTTGCTAAAGTCTATGCCCGGTACAATGTGCCCTAGATGGAATGCCACCTGTTCTGTTTCGGCGAAAAAATTATCGGGGTTGCGGTTAAGCGTCATGGTTCCTACGATGGTTACAGGCACCAGTTCTTCGGGGATGATTTTGGTAGCATCTAGCAAATCGAACTCAAACTTGTGCTCATCTTCTTCTGGTACTATTTGCACGCCGAGTTGCCATTCTGGAAAGTTTCCACTTTCAATAGCATCCCATAGATCTCTACGGTGAAAATCAGAATCTTTTCCTGAGATATTCTGAGCCTCATCCCATGCCACGGAGTGCACACCAAGCAGTGGCTTCCAGTGAAATTTTACGAATACAGATGTGCCTTGTTCATTTATAAGTCTGAAGGTGTGCACACCAAAACCTTCCATCATTCTATAGCTCCGTGGTAGAGCCCGATCGCTCATCACCCACATGATCATGTGTGCTGCTTCGGGTGTGTTTCCAATAAAATCCCAAAACGTATCATGAGCAGAAGCTGCCTGCGGAATCTCATTATGGGGTTCCGGCTTTACAGCATGTACCAGGTCAGGAAATTTAATGGCATCCTGTATAAAAAATACCGGGATGTTATTTCCTACAAGATCGAAGTTGCCTTCTTCGGTATAAAACTTTACGGCGAAGCCACGCACATCACGGGCTAAATCAGTAGAACCCCTTGAGCCTGCCACGGTAGAAAAGCGCACAAATACGGGTGTTTCCAGCGAAGTATCATTTAAGAAATTTGCTTTTGTAAATTCACTCAGGTCTTTGTGTAGTTTAAAAACACCGTGAGCTGCAGAACCCCTTGCATGCACTACTCTTTCTGGTATCCGCTCATGATCAAAGTGAGTTATCTTTTCCCTAAAGTGAAAATCCTCCAGAAGGCTTGGTCCACGGTTGCCAGCTTTAAGCGTATTCTGGTCATCATTAATTTTCAGCCCGTGATTGGTAGTAAGAAATTCACCCCTACTGTCTGCAGTAAACTGCTGAAGGTCGGCTACTTTTTTATTTTCTCCAGCGCTTTCATTTTTTTCGTTTGCCATTATTGTTGGTTGTAGATTAATAGAATTGGTTGCTTTATAAATTGTCCGCATCAGTCTCTTCAGATAATGTCACATCGCTTTCAGCTATGGCGGCCAGCTTATCGTCCGAGGCAATTTCTTCTTGTAGTGTAACGTCGAGGAGAGCGGCTACGTCTGTCTTGCCCAGTTTATTGGCAAGGTTGTGTAAGCCGGTGTAGGAAGATATTTCGTAATGCTCCACCTTTTGTGCCGACATGATAATGCCCTGGTTGCGGGCTGGTGTACCCGGGTCAGTGCTTTCAATGGTTCCCTCACCTTCTTTTGTCAGCCCTTCCATTGCGTCACATTTTTTTGCCTGGGGCTGCTCGCCCAGCAATTCGAACACCTGGTTCAGACGCTCCACATGGCCTATTGTTTCTTGCAGGTGATTGCTAAGTGCAGTTTGCAAAGACGGGAGTGAGGCTGCATTAACCATTTTAGGTATAGCCTTTACCAAGTGGTTCTCCGCCCAGTACAGATCCTTGATGCAATCAAGAAATAATTGGTTCAGTCCATTCTCTGGGTCCAGGCTTACAAGGTCCATCTTTGCCTCATCCGTTGGGGCATATTTAGAACGATTGTCAGTAGCGGCATGGGCAGTTGTGCTATCGTTACGGGAGTTAGATGCATTGGTAATAGCGTTTTGAGAATTGGTAGAATCATCTTTTTTTGCCATGATAATAAATTTAATTGGTTGATATTTTTTTAATGTTGATGAAAAGAATTGTCGGCTGGTAAGATCCGCTGGGGGTAAAACACCGGCGAGGCGGCAGCGATTTAGCTAGTGAGCCAATCTTTCTACGCTGTTATCGCATTCGTATTCCCAAAAATGATGAAAGAAAACCTGATCATTTTTGGGGTACGCTATGTCTTCAACATTATCGAAATATGTATGCCAATTTTATGTTAATGGGAAAGTGTGGAATTTGTCGGATGGTATTCGAAACATGCACGATGCTAATCTGATTGCGGGGAATTTATTCGGCAAAAGCAGATCACGCATACATTATCTTTTTGTTTTTGTGCGTTCTTTTGTGTTCCCTTTCTGTGTTTTTTTGATCGATATTTCCTCATTAATTTCTTTCATTTTTTCATGTGTTATACGATTAGCATGGATTTGCGCTCCATGGCCTTCTAAAACAGGTGCGAAGATTTTGCTGCGGGCTGCACAAGCCCGACAGTATCAGGTGAGCAGCTTTCCACTTTTAAAAAAGCTGGCATACTAATAGACAAAAGTTTAGGAGTTCCGAATCCCAAAAAAGCCAAAAAAAACCCTCTCGTTATTCGATAGCTGAGTGCAGAAATGTGCTTTTCCTTTTCTGATTTCTTTCAAACCTCTACGCCAGCAAAGGCAACTATTTTTAGCATCACTAATATTTCTATGAGTGTAGGGATGAGTTACCGCCGTGTATGCATAAGATGCCTGCAACCTTGTCTTCATTCCAATTTATCATGATCGTCGCTGCCATTTTATATACCAATTGGTATGGCATTTCTATAAGATCTTTCTGAACAATTATTTTCCATCAAAAACAAAAAAAATATGAAAAAAGAAACAGGAACTACCACAAAATCGGCTACCACAAAATCAAGCGCAGGTTCTTCCGGCAACGGCGGCCAAAAAGCCACAACCGTTTCTAAAAGTAACGGCACATCCATGTCTTAAAATGTGGCCGTTTTGTCTACATTTGTTGCTGTCGATTTATACCTTAGGTAAAACCAATTCTCTTAATGATGAAACCGTTGGGAAGCATGCCGTTGCTTGGCAAAATGATGTTGATAGGAATTATTCCGTTTATATTTCTCCTATATTTTACTGTTGAAATCTATCGGGCTAAGACGGACAAGCTGCAACTGTTTGAAAATTATCAAAAGTATTTTGCGGAGTCTGAAAATATTGGCCGTCTTATTAATGCACTTCAGCTATAACGAAAATATTCTTTTGATTATGCCATGACACGGGCAAGGCGAGCCGAGCTACTTTTACAAAGACCTGCCACAGATTCACTGCTCCAAACCCTTACAACGAGTAAGGAACCATCTCTCGCGGGCATGTTGTCTTATACCAAGTTGGAAGACCTGAACAAAACAAGAAAAGGCATCGATGAATTTTCCCTGGGGCCAAACGAAGTGATGCATTTTTACAGCAACAATGTTTTCCGGTTAAATACGCTGAACACGCTTCCACCGCCAACACACCCTACTTAAAACCAGTATATAAAACCCTGGTTGCGCAAAAAATATTGTCCGAGATGATTACGTATCTCGGAATTATCCAGGCAAATGTTTACAATGTGTTGCACACCCGCAAATACATGACAGAAACGCTGGTGCGAACAGTAGGCACGTATGATATTTACAAATCGTATGAAAAGGAACTTTTGGTGAAGGCTACACCTGGGGTCATTGAGGCTTTCAAACTGATAAAAACCCAAAGTGCATTTGCCCCAACTATCAACTATATAGATACATTATTCAAAAATTTTACTTTCGATAGTAGTTTTACTGCAAGCGGTTGGGCAGAGATTTCCGGTGAAGGAATGAACCAGCTCAGAACAATGCAGGCTGGGCTTTGGGAGCAGCTAGACGCAGGTGTCGAAAAATTATATAGGCAGGAAGAAAGAGGGCGCAATCGTGCAATTGCATTTTTAGTTATTGCTTTACTTCTGATAGCACTGTTGATTTTCTACATCGTTTATAGTGTAAGCGCATCTTTAAAAAAACTAAGGCTTGCGGCCGAAAAAATCTCCTACGGCCAGACCAACGTACTCATACCCATAGAGGCTAATGATGCCATCGGCAGCCTTGCAAAATCTATTTCTATTATTGACACAACCAACCAAACCCTTGCCGCCGCTGCGGCAGCCATTGGTAAAGGCGACTTCTCAGTAGATGTGCAGCCACGCAGCAGTGGCGACGAACTTGGAAATGCCGTGGTGCAAATGAAGACTTCTTTACAAGCCTACCACGAAAAGATGGAGCAATTGGTAAACCTTCGTACTGCTGCGCTTGAGCGATCAAACTTTGACCTGCAACAGTTTGCTCATGTGGCCTCGCATGATCTAAAGGAGCCGCTTAGAAAAATTTCTTTACTAAGCAGTAGACTGTTGGAAACTGAAACAACTGGTATCTCGGAGACCGGCCAGCAATACCTGGCACGCTTAGACGTGGCTATTACAAGAATGTCTGCAATGGTGAGTGGCATACTTGCTTACTCTACTGTGGACGCCGATAAACAACCCGCCGGTATCGTAGATTTTAACAAAGTAATGCAAGGCGTAGTATTAGACATGGAACTTCTTATTGCCCAAAAGCAGGCTCGCATTTTATACAGCTCGCTGCCACAAGTGCCGGGGAATGCGATATTGTTGCAGCAACTGTTTTACAATCTTGTAAACAATGCCCTGAAGTTTTCACGGATGGGTGTTCCGCCTGAAATAAATGTAAGTTGCCAGCAGCACGTGCAGCTTGCCTATACCAAGGATGGATTTCTACCAGGCAAATATTATCACCTTAAAATTGCCGACAACGGTATCGGTTTTAAACCGGAACAAGCAGACAAAATTTTTGGCATCTTTCTCCGCCTGAACAGCAAAGATGAATTTGAGGGAACTGGATTAGGCCTGGCCCTTTGTCGCAAAATTGTACTGCGTCACGGCGGCGTTATCAATGCGGAAGGCGTGCCAGTCCAGGAATCTGTTTTTCATGTATACCTGCCTGAAACCAGCGCTACACAAAGCTATTGGGAGAAGCACAACGAAGCCAATAGTCCATGATAGAGGCAATCGTTTTTTCCAGGCCATCCATTTTATTTTGTTTTAGAAAGAAGCCCTGTACAGAGAGACTGTATGCATCAATCACGGCCTGCTGTTCTACTGCGGTGGAAAAGAATAGGTAGGGAATGCAGCGAAGATTAAGCGCCGCATCCATTTTTAATTTGCGGTGCAGTTCAAGGCCATTGAGCTTGGGCATATTGATATCAGAAATGATGAGGAACGGACTCACATCGTTGGTGGTTAAAAAATTCAAAGCCTCCAGGCCATCACTAAAGAATATCACCTCGTTTGGATAGTTTAATTTCTCAAACGCTTCTTTGAAAAAAAATTGATCGTCTTCGTCGTCTTCTATAATGATTACCGGGCCTCTATGATTCATCTTTTCGCAAGTTTGGATGCTAATATAAGAGCATTTGTACGAACGCCCAATTATAAAGCCCGTTTTGATTCAGACAAGATTAAACAATTTGCCGTTAGTAGAACAATTATACCAATCGTTGCCCGGCAAACTTTAGAGTATAGCAAGGAAATACTACCTCAAAACGTGAAGGCGAATGATGACAGGGAATGCTCAACTTTGTGAAATGACAAATTTGGTTAACCAACAAACTGAAAAGCCTTTGCATGGTCTGTTTGGAACTTCAAAAGTGAATGTGCTGAAGCTTAACATTGAATTAGACAAAAGCCCCAACCCCTAAAGGGGCTTTGAGAAAATAACTAAAAGAGAAGGAAATAAAAATAAAAGAATTGAAAAAAGACAAATGAAAACGATTTTATTAGGCGCAGCAGTTTTGATGAGTACCGCATCAATAGCGCAAGACAGCACGGTGAGTGTACCGAATCCCTTAAGCTTTAGTGGTTACATAGAAAGCTACTACACGTATGATTTTAATAAGCCGTCGGATAATAACCGGCCCGGGTTTATTTACAGTCATAACCGGCACAATGAGTTTAATCTAAACCTCGGGTTTGTAAAAGGAAGCTACACAACCGAAAAAGTAAGAGGTAATATTGCCATAGCAGCTGGTACCTACATTAATGCAAATTACGCAGCAGAACCTGGGGTGCTACAAAATATTTATGAAGCCAATGCTGGTTTTAAAATTGGCAAGAAGAATTTGTGGCTTGACGCCGGCATCTTTTCTTCGCACATTGGTTTTGAAAGTGCTACAGGTAAAGATAACTGGACATTAACCCGTAGCATCGTTGCTGAAAATTCTCCTTACTACGAGGCAGGAGCAAAACTCACTTACACAACCGAAGACAGCAAGTGGTTATTGAGCGCTTTGGCATTAAATGGCTGGCAGCGTATTAAACGGATTGACGGAAATTCACTCATGAGTTTTGGCACACAAGTAACTTATAAGCCTACCAGTAAAGTGACGCTTAACTACAGCACGTTTATAGGAACCGATAAGCCTGATAGTGTAAGGCAAATGCGTTACTATCATAACCTGTATGGCATTTTCCAGGTGAGTGATGCAGTAGGAATCACCGCAGGGTTCGATATTGGCACAGAGGAAAAAAGCAACAGTAATTCGGACATGAGTACCTGGTATACCCCGGTGCTCATCGCCAAATTCAAACTGAATCCGGATTTTTCTTTGACTGCAAGAGGCGAATATTACCAGGATGAAAAAGGAGTGATTATCCCGATAGCTATCGGGACCGGCACACAGAACGGTTTCAAGACAACAGGCTTTTCCTTAAATCTTGACTATGCGCCGGCATCCAACATGTTGTTCCGGATAGAAGGAAGAACCTTGAACAGTAAAGATGATATTTTTACAAAAGGAAATTCCACAACGAACAGCAATTCGTTTATAACGACAGCTTTTGCATTAAGTTTTTAAGATTATTTAAGGATGCAGCAGAAGACTACTGCATCCTTAAATAATTCGGGCTATGTATTTGTAACGATGGGTGAGCCAATAATTTTTTGCATAAATTAGTCAATCCCGTAAACGACGCATGAGCACAACTCCCTTAAATATAAAAAAACTAAGCTGGGCTGAATTAAATATTACAGTTAAGAGAGCTGGCATTAAAAGAAGTAGCCGGGCAGGTAGAACGAAAGGTTGACCATTTAGTCACCTATCACAAAAATTCTTTCAAACACGAGCGCTTTCTCGCCTGCATATCTTCCAACGAGGACATTGCTCAAAGAATCATCCGTAAAACGGCACGATTGGCCTCCTACAACAACAGCAAGTGGTATGTGCTCTGCCTGCAAACAGGTAAGGAATCTCCCGATAAGATATCTTTGGCCAGGCAGCGGCATTTGATAAACAATTTTAAAAATGCCACCGAGTTGGGTGCAGATGTGATTCAGCAAAAAACAGACAATGTAGGTGAAGCCATTATGAAGATTGTGGAGGAAAAAAAATATCACCACCATTTGTATCGGTAAGCCACACCTCAATCTTTTTCAGATCATTTTGAAGACAAGTGTTTTTAATCAACTACTAAAAACATTGTCAAAGTCAGATGTTGACATTATTATACTTTCCTAATGGCACTAACAGTAAAAAATAAAATTTGGATTCGGACCTTATTCTTGTTCCTCTTATTACTGGTAGCAGGGGGAGTAGGTATTTTTTACATGGCCAAACTTAAAACCCACGGGCAAAATGCACTCAAGGCAAACTATGAGAGTTTGTCTTATTGCCACAGCATGCAGCAGCAATTAAAAATCAGCAAGCTGAGTAGCAAAGGTTCTTTACAAAAGTTTGAGACGGCACTTCTTAAACAGGAGCGCAACGTTACAGAACCGGGAGAAGACAGCAGCACTGCCGGACTCAGGCAAAAGTTTAATCAATTAAAATCGGGAGATACAAGCAAATTTACCCTGCAGTCTATAGAATCGTCTATCCAATATTGTTGCAGTAAATATGCAAGCGATCATCAATAAAATTGAGATTTTTGAACAGACAGCCGACGATGCACTCGCTATTATTATCGGCCCTGGAGGTGTTGTGTTTCTGATTGCTTTCACGTTTATTGTGAACTTTCCTTCTGTAGTCACCGATCCGATTTACCGGCTCACTGACGCCATCAAAGAAATAGCCAATAAAAATTATCAGCAGCGCATTAACATCACCAACAAAGATGAATTTGGCAAACTTGCAGATGCTTTTAACGAGATGGCCGAGCGCCTGCAATACTTCGAAAGCAGCAACCTCAATAAATTAATGTTTGAAAAGACCCGTGCAGAGGCAGTCATCAATAGCCTGAAAGATGCGAGCATTGGCATAGATAAAAATAACACAGTATTATTTGCCAACTTCCAGGCGCTGGAGTTATTGGGCCTGCGGTCCGATGAAATAGTGGGCAAACAAGTAGGCGATACTAAAAAGAAAAATGACCTGTTCAGTTTCCTCATAGATAAAGAAACAACTACACCATTTAAGATTGTGGTTGATAATAAGGAGAACTATTTTGTGAAGGAGATCATCAATGTGTCTCCGGATGACGCCGACAATAAGGTGATTGTGCTTAAGAATATTACTTCGTATAAAGAACTGGATGTTGCTGAAACAAATTTTATTTCAACTATTTCGCATGAACTAAAAACACCTTTGGCATCGAGTGATTTTAGTTTGCAATTGTTAGAAGATCAAAGAACCGGCAAGCTACTCCCAGAACAAGCCGAGCTCGTTGATAACCTTAAACAGGATAATCAACTCATGTTGAAAATATTGAGCGAGCTACTCAACATGGCACAGGTGGAGGCAGGACGAATTCAGTTCAATATTCAGGGAGTGCAGCCAGGAGGAATTGTTGAGACCGCCGTTCAGGCAGTCTTAGGAAATGCAAGAGAAAAAGAAATAGAAATTAGGAAGAGTATAGCCCTGGATTTACCGTTGATACAAGCCGACTCTGACAAAACTACCTGGGTTTTAAATAATTTTCTGACAAATGCAATTAAGTATTCTTATCGAAAAAATGCTATCGAGGTGCAGGCGTACCGGCAGGGTGATTCAATAGTTTTTGCGGTAAAAGATGGCGGCCCCGGAATTGCAGCGGAATATCTGCCAAGATTATTCGAACGCTATTTCCAGGTTCCTGGTTCTAAAGAAAAAGGCACAGGCCTGGGGCTGGCAATTTCCAAAGAGTTTGTAGAAGCTCAGCACGGCAAAATGTGGGTAGAAAGCGAGGTCGGAAACGGTGCCCGTTTTTGTTTTGAGTTGCCAATTCAAACACAGCTATCCCCATCCTTTTAGTAAATCGTTGTTAAACTCTTATTTTCTTTTTGGTACGCACACATTTCATTTTTTTCGGATGCTGCAAAAAACCAGGTCTTCCAGAAAGGCGACAACTTTTAATTCATTCTTGCTTTTTCCGAAGTCTGTCAAAGAGGGCAGGTTGGTCATAAAATAATTTTGAAAATGCGCCATCTCGATAATTGTTGTTGCCAGCGATCTTGGAAATTTATAGCTGGTATTGCATTCCAGGATGATGTCTGCAATCACCGCACAAAGATCTTTGTAGGGTTTAAATAACTGCTCCTTATTGTCTTCAAATACGTGTTTTGTAAGGTAAGCCTTAGACCCCTCCGAAATAATTATCTGGTGCAACAGGCCTTCATGTATGTGCAAGGTAGCTTCATCGTCTATCACGGTGGTTGCCAGCAACTGTATTACTTTCTTCAGTTTTACCGCAGGGTCCTTGAGGTTGTTGGTATTAAAGACAACACGGTATTGAAGCCAGCCCCAATACCAGGCCGTCAGATAAATGAGCAAGCGATGTTTATTTTCAAAATAGCGGTAGATGCTGGCCTCCGTCGTGCCAATATCTTCGGCGAGTTTTTTAAACGTAAAAAATTCGAAGCCATGTTTATAAATGAGCTGTATGCCATGATTAATGATCTTTTTCCCCAGTTCCGTTTGGTCCGGATCCCGAAGAAAAAGCTTCTCATTCATTTTGAGTTGTAGTTGTACTTCCATCAGTTTTTATTGATCATTTGCTGCGTTAGTCTAAGGCCGGCAAAATTATCGTGTGCCGGATTTTAAACGAAAATAAGAAAAAGTATTACACTTCTCAATAATAGTATTACTATTATTAAAAGTAATATCCCTATCTTCGCCCGGTCAAACTAAAAATCGGCTTCACGGCCCCTTTATGCCAGATAATCACACTTCTATTTCGGGATCTATTGCCAAACTGCACCAAGTGCTCATGCTGGACAGGAAGGATATTGTAGTCGTTTATATCCTTGCATTTCTTGCCGGCCTTGTACAATTGTCGGTGCCATTAGGTATTCAATCTATTATCAACTTTGTAATGGCCGGCAGTTTATCTACCTCTATGATCGTGTTGATAGCCTTGGTGGTATTTGGGGTTTTCATTAATGGATTGTTGCAGATAAGGCAGCTACAAATTATAGAGAAATTAAAGCAGAAAATTTTTGTGCGGTACTCCCTGGAATTTGGCGATCGTCTGCCAAAATTGAATATCGAAAAACTCGATAAGGAATATTTACCTGAAATGGTGAACCGTTTTTTTGAAACGGTGTCGCTTCAAAAAGGAATGGACAAATTATTGATTGACCTTCCGGCCGCATCCATACAGGTTCTGTTGGGTCTTACTATCCTTGCTTTCTACCATCCTTTTTTTATTGCTTTCGGTTTGTTTCTGTTAATCATCGTGCTGGCCATTCTCCGATTTACATCGGCAGGGGGTCTAAATACTGCCCTGCTTGCCAGCGGGTATAAATATGGGGTGGCTGCATGGTTGCAGGAGGTAGCCAGAACTGTCAAGTCTTTTAAATACACAAAGGGTACGTCTCTTCACCTCAACAAAACCGATGAGCTGGTGGGAAATTACCTCACCGCCCGCACACAGCATTTTAAAATATTGCTCACTCAGTTTTGGAGTCTCATCTCTTTTAAGGTTATCATCACAGCATCTATGTTGATATTGGGTTCTTATTTGTTGCTTAACCAACAAATAAATATCGGGCAATTCATTGCGGCAGATATCATTATCATCAGCATCATTGCATCTATAGAAAAAGTAATTATTAACCTCGATTCAGTGTATGAGGCAATGGTATCGGTAGAAAAATTGGGCAAGATCACAGAGGCGGAAGAGGAGAAGAGTGGTAGTCTTGTTTTACATGCGAACAATGAGGGTGTATCTATTCAATTTGCTGACGTAAACTTTTCGTACAACGGCGACAAACCCGTTATTAACAAGATAAACTTTAATGTTGAAAAAGGGGAGATGATTCAAATTGCGGGAGTATCTGGTGCAGGAAAATCTACTGTGTTGCGATTGCTCACCGGAGCGTTTACACAATACAACGGAAGTGTTCTTATTGACGGAATTCCTGCGGCCAACTATGATCTCAAAAGCTTGCGCCAGCTCACCGGTATTTTACTAGGCAGCCAGGATATCTTTTACGGTACATTGCTGCAGAACATTACCATGGATAGTCCTAAGATTACTGTAAGCCAGGTTACAAAACTGGCAGACATTGTAGGATTATCCGCTTTCGTAAAAGACTCTAAAGACGGTTACGATACGGTATTGCAGCCGGTAGGCTTAAAACTTTCCGGCAGGGTAAGAAAAAATATTCTGCTCATGCGTGCATTGCTGGGAGAGCATCGTTTGTTACTCCTGGAAGATCCATTTGATCACCTGGAAGAGCCTAATAAAACCAATACAATTCAGTACCTGCGGGAGAGTAAAAATGTGACGGTTTTAATTGCATCGCAAGATCAGCAATTGAGCAACTACTGCAACAAAGTGATAACCCTGAGCCGTGATGGTGAGATTCTGGGCCAACAAAACTTATTGCCATGAATAAATTTTTAGCAAGCAATTTAGAGGAAGTAAACAGCAGTTGTAACCTTACTTCTACAAGCAAAATTTACAGGATACAACGCAAGAGTACCGCTCATAAATGGCTCCTCGGACTACTGTTGTTGCTTGTTGTGCTGCTATTTTTACCGTGGACACAAAATATACGTGCCAAGGGCCTCATTACTACACTACGGCAGGAGCAAAGGCCACAGCAGGTCAATAGTGTCATTGCCGGGAGCATCGTAAAGTGGCATGTGGCCGAGGGTGATTTTGTAAAGGCGGGAGACACTATCCTACAGTTAGGAGAGGTAAAAGTAGATTATTTTGATCCTCAACTATTGGAGCGCACACAGCAACAAATAAATGCCAAACAACAGAGCGTGGAGGCATACAAGAGTAAAGCCAATACAACCGTTACCCAAGGGCAGGCGCTGGAAAGGGGGCGGGAACTAAAGCTGCAATCTTTAGACAATAAAATAGGCCAGCAATTTTTGAAAGTGCAAACAGACGAGGCGGATCTGCTGGCATTGAATAATGAGTTGAACATTTACAAAAGACAAATTGATGCCGCAAACATCATGTTGGATAGTGGTGCCATCTCTCTGAGCGAATTTGAAAAACGGAAAGTAAATTATCAAAATTCGTTGGCTAAGGTTAATAGCACCAACAATAAATTGCTGCAAAACAGGCAAGAGCTGATGAACTTGCGCATCGAACAAAATTCCGCTGTGCAGGAGTACACAGATAAAATCTCGAAAGCAGAAGGCGAACGGTTTTCATCTTTATCTAATGCTGCAAGTACGGAGGCTGAAGTGTCTAAACTGCAAAACCAGTATTCAAATTATGATGCCCGCAACAAGCTGTACTACATAACCGCTTCACAAAGCGGACAAATTACCAAAGCCAAAAAAGCAGGCATAGGAGAAATGGTTAAAGAGGGGGACATGATGGTGGAGATTGTGCCAGATAAAATTCAATATGCTGTAGAGATGTTTGTAGAGCCAGTAGATCTTCCGCTCATTTCCCGTGGCCAGAAAGTGCGCTTTATATTCGATGGCTTTCCGGTGATCGTTTTTAGTGGTTGGCCCGAGAGCAGTTATGGCACTTTCGGCGGAAAAGTAACGGCCGTTGAAACTTCGGTGAGCTACAATGGAAAATTCCGGGTGTTGGTAACAGAAGATCCAAAAGACAAGCCATGGCCGAGGCAACTAAAAATGGGCGGTGGCGCCAATGGCATTGCTCTCTTGAAGGATGTTAGAATTTATTATGAGTTATGGCGCAACATCAATGGTTTCCCTCCAGAATACTATGTGACGGATCCTACAAAAGAAACCACCGCTAACTCTGAAAAAAAATAATTAAAACTTTAAGGCTCGAGTCAAATGTTTTCTATCCAAAGAATATTTTTTTTGTTGGTACTGTTTGCCTGGAGTAAGCCAACGCTTTGCCAGGTAGATAAAAAAGTAATATTCTCAGCAGAAGCTTTTATTCAACAGTTAAGAGTAAATCATCCTGTAGCTAAGCAAGCTAATGTGCAGGTGGCCATTGCTGCTGCAGAGTTGCTGAGTGCCCGGGGCGGCTTTGACCCTCTTATCAATATGGATGCCAGCCGAAAAACTTTTGATGGCAAGAATTACTACAACTACAGCAATCCCGAATTAAAGATTCCCACGCCCTTTGCCATAGAACTAAAAACGGGCTTAGAGAATAATGGTGGCAACTTTCTTAACAGCGAAGTCACTTCGGGCCCATCAAGTTATTTAGGTGTAGATGTACCCCTCGCCAAGGGGCTGATGATGGATAGAAGAAGGGCAGTATTGCAACAGGCCAAAATATTTCGCAACCAAAGTGAACAGGAAAGACTCGTTATTTTAAACGATCTGCTGTTTGATGCCTACACGGCTTATGGGCAATGGGCGGGCACATTTCAGCTATACAGCATTTATTCAAAATTCGTAGACGTAGCCAACAATCGCTTGAGATTGGTTCGCATTGCTTACAAGAATGGAGATCGTGCCGCTATTGACACGGCAGAAGCCTTGGCACAGGTTCAGAGCTATGAGTTGCAACAGTACGATGCCTTGCTGCAATTAAATAATGCAATATTTGAGCTATCAAATTATTGCTGGTTGCCCAACGATATTCCCTACCTGTTGCCAGCTCAATACGCACCAGATTCGATTGAGTTTGTTAACACTATTGCTCCACCAGCGTTGGAACAACTTCTGGGCGAAGCCGCCACGCAGAATCCATTGATTAGAGCATATCTCTTTAAATTGAGCAGTCTGGAAGTAGAGCGCAGATTAAAATTTCAAAGCCTTTTGCCCACTGTAAATCTCAACGCTAACTTGCTCAACAGAGATTACTTCGTACTAAAAGGGGCTGATGCAATGCTACTTCAAAACAACTACAAATGGGGTCTACAATTTAAACTGCCATTATTTTTGCGGGAAGGAAGAGGGGAATATAGAAAAGCACAATTGGAAATAAAAGAGGCTAATTTGGAAATAGCAAATAAGCGCTGGCAAATTGATAACAAGATTAAAACCTACTACAACGAAAACATTTTATTGCAACAGCAACTACTTACTACCCTGGCCATATACAACAATTATGCTGCCCTTCTACGCAATGAGGAATTAAAATTTAGCCAGGGGGAAAGTAGTTTGTTTCTAGTGAACACACGGGAAACAAAGTTCTTGGAGATTCTTGAAAAGCAAGTAGAGTTGAGGATTAAGTATTTTAAAGCCAGGTATGCCATAGAATGGGCGGCGGGGCGCCTGCAGTAATGAGTCACACTTCAAAGCACATCAACGTTGTTCAATAGAGTTCGGAGCTTAATGTATTGCTTTGCGTATCCCAACTCAAATACGACTATATGATAACTTTAGTTGCTGTAGTAAATATTCCTTTACTGTTCTAAAACCTTTGTATGAAAAATGTCCTCGGGTTTTGCGCCGTTATTTGTTTTACACTCTTCATGCTTTCGTGCAATATTAATAGCAATGGCCTTCTGCAGGAGAAAGCTTAAAAAGTGATCAGGGATTTTTTAGCGGCTCATGCCTGGGACAGGTTAGCGTATTGTCGCCAACCTCAATAGCCAAAATTGAAAAGGCTAATATTTATAGCCAGTTCAATACGAGTGTAACCGTCAATTTCCGCAATCCCAATAACACTGACTTCCGCATGCTATTCGGTTTTACCAAAACAGCCGGTAACAAATGGTTTTTGCA
>JAYTBG010000297.1:0-3605 GCA_043737055.1 Chitinophagaceae bacterium
TATTGTGTACATGGGTATGGGAGAACCCTTGCTCAATTATAAAAATGTGCTTCAATCAATAGATCGCATTACGGCCAGCGATGGCATGAACATGAGCCCCAAACGCATCACGGTTTCTACCGCCGGTGTAGCAAAAATGATTAAACAACTGGGCGATGATAAAGTGCGTTTTAACCTGGCACTTTCTTTACATGCAGCCACCGACGAAAAGCGCAACCGCATCATGGCTATTAACGAAAGCAATAACATTGCAGCCCTCATAGAAGCACTGAACTATTTTTACGATCAAACGAAAAATGACATCACTTTAGAATATGTTTTGTTGCAGGGCGAAAACGACAGCCTCGACGATGCGGCAGAGCTCGTAAAAGTGTACCGCAAAATTCCCACCCGCCTTGTAAACGTAATTGAGTATAACCCAGTGGCTGGCATTCCCTTTATTAAAACAGATTAAGACAGCACCCAGATCTTTACAGACTATCTAATGGCCAACAAAGTAAACGTAAGGGTTAGACGCAGCCGGGGAAAAGATATTGATGCGGCTTGCGGGCAGTTGGCGAATAAAGGGTAAGGTCTCATCTGAAAATTATTTTAGGCGTTACCTGTTTCGAAACAAATCTCTCAACTGGTAAAAGAGCCGATCAGATAATTTTGTATCGGCCGTAATAATTTCCCCCTGTGCTACCAGCCCTTCATGATATTGAATTTTCTTTTTAAAATTAGTCTGGAGCCCCTGGGGCAAAGTTACTTTCGCCAGGTAGCCACTGTCTGTAGGAATATTCGAGACAAAATCCAATCTCCCCTCTACAGCACCAAACTCCGCATAGATGTAAGCAGGCAGTTTAAACAATACTTTTTGACCTATTTTAATTTTTCCAAAATTGTTTTGCGGGATAAAGATTTCTGCAAAATATTGACTGTTTTCAGGATTCACGTAACAGATGTTTTCATTTAACTGTAATTGCTGGTTTTCCTGCAAAAAACGTGCAAACGCAATGCGCCCGGCCACAGGTGCTACTAGTAGATATTTGTTCTTCCATTCTTCTACTTGTGCTTTTAATGTGTAAAGTGCTTGAGTAAAAATTCCTCGTTGCTGTGCAATTTCATTTTCCAGTTGTGCTATTTCTTTTTGTTTTTCGTGCTGGCTGCTTTCGTTGGCAATAATTGCTGCAGTAATCTGTGGAATGCCTAGTGCCTTACCAATATACCTGCTTTTTTCATTTCGATAATCAAATGGAGAAATCACTTTGTCTTCATCCAATGTTTTATTAGCATCCAATGTTTGCTGAGCCAGACCAAGATCTTCCTGCTGCATTGCTTTTTGTTGTAGCAGATTAATATGTAACTGCTTAAAGTAACTGATATCAGCCACTAGCATTTTTTTCTTCCTAAAAAAATAACCTTCAGACAAATACTGCCTAAACAAATTATAGTCTCCCATAAATTTTTGAAAAGCTTGCTGCAACTCACCCAAACTATGATAAGATAAATTTGTATTCTTTGATAAAAACTCTAAACTCCCGCTTTCCAATAGATCCTGAGAAGTATTTACCCATTGAGAAACTGACATAACCTCTTGGTGGTTTGCCCTGCTTTCAACAAATCCAAGCAATTCACCCTGCTGCACCGCTTGTCCTTCTTTGGCAAATAGTTTAACTAGTTTGCCATCTGTTTTAGTTTTTACTTCTTTCGGTGCATTAATGGTAGTAAACTTTGCTTTTGCGGCTACAATATCAGGGTAGGTTATGATGAAAGTGGAACCGAAGAGAAACAGCAATAGAATAAAAAAATAAAAAGTTCCCCAACGCACGATCAAAGGCGGCCTGTTGGAAATAATTTCATCAATTTCACTACTATGCTCAGAAAATGAGTTTTTTATCGTCGGGGTTATCCCAGGCAAATCTATAGTTTGAGAAGATATTTTATTTTCAGTTTCCAATTCTTTAAGCATTTTGTCTTTTACTCAATTACCTAACTCCAGTTGATTTTTCACAAGTTCATAATATTTCCCCTTTCGTAAACTCAGTTCCACATGTGTCCCCTCCTCCACTATCTCTCCATTCTCAAGCACCACTATCTTGTCCGCATTTTTTACGGTACTCAATCGATGTGCAACAACAACAACGGTTTTATTCTTAAAAAAGTCCTGAAGATTTTGAAGAATTACTTTTTCATTGTTTGCATCTAAACTATTAGTTGCTTCATCGAAAAAAATAAACTGGGGATCTTTATATACTGCCCTGGCTATAGATATGCGTTGTTTTTGCCCGCCACTTATTCCGTTGCCTTCAGCACCAAGTTTAGTATAAAATCCTAAAGGCAATGATTCAATAAAAGGAAGGATGTTTGCAGTCTTACATGCGTGCAGCAGTCTCTCCATATTTATTTTATCGTCCGTAACGGTAATATTCTTTTTAATATTGTCGTTAAAAATAAAACTCTCCTGCATTACTGCCCCGCTCACGCTTCTCCAATACTTGGGACTTATGGACTTTAATCCCATACCCTCTGAAATTTGTGAGGAAGGAATTACAGAAGATTGTAAAGAAGTTACCGGGCCGATTCTAATTTCACCTTTGTAATTTTCATAAAACCGTTAAAGTATCTTTATCAAAGTTGTTTTGCCACTGCCACTCATACCAACAATAGCAGTTATTTTTCCTTCAGCGATAAGCAAATTTATGTTCTTTAGTACAGGGTCGTTGCCGGCACCGGGATAAGTAAACGACAGGTCTTTTATTTGAATACAAGATCCCTTAGGAAGTGAGTGACTAAATTGCTGTTGCGCTGGCTCTTCGTCATCCAACAAATGAATGTCATTTAACCGTTCCAGGGAAATTTTTGCATCCTGTGCTTGCTGGCTGAAACCAACCAACTGCTCTATTGGCCCATTTAATTGGCCGATGATATATTGAATGGCCAGCATCATTCCCAAAGTAAGAGACCCCTCAATTACCAACTTAGCAACTATAAACGTTATCAGGATATTTTTACCCTGGTTTATAAAAAAAGCGCCTACCTGCTGGTATTGTGTGAGTGACAAACTTTTAAAATTAAGTTTAAACAGACCTGCCTGCAAACCTTCCCATGCCCAGCGATAGGTATTTTCTGCATTGTTCAATTTTATTTCCTGCATACCATACACTAACTGCATAGTGGCATTATTTTCTTTTGCTGCTATAGCAAAACGGAGGTAATCTAATTTTCGCCGGTACTTTAAAAAGAATTGTATCCAAAACAAATACAGCATACTACCAACAGCAAAAATGACAAACACCGTAATGTTGTAACGAAGTAAAACAAAAGAAAAAATGATAAGATTAAAGATGGAAAAAAAAGTATTTAATGTGGTACCTGTTAAAAAACTCTCAATGCGATGATGGTCGCCAATTCGCTGTATGATATCTCCGGGATGTTTGCTATCAAAAAACTGCATAGGCAATTTTAGCAGCTTTGCCCAAAAGCCAGATAAAAGTGAAATATTTATACGGGTACTGATGTGCAGCAAAATACGGCTTCGAATAAACTCTACAACTGTTTGAGAAAAAAGAAGCATCAACTGCGCAGCCAATACTATTTGTATAAATTGAATGTTCTGGGTATTA
>JAYTBG010000298.1:0-3605 GCA_043737055.1 Chitinophagaceae bacterium
TATTCGAAACTGGTAAATGACCAAGGGGAAAGAGCCTGCACCATCCGTAGTCTCTTTCAGTTTAAAACAACAGCTCCATCTATTTCTATTGACGAAGTAGAGCCGGCATCTTCTATCTACAGGAGGTTTGCAACAGGCGCCATGAGTTTTGGTTCTATAAGCTGGGAAGCCCATACTACGCTTGCCATTGCTATGAACCGGCTTGGTGGAAAAAGTAATACTGGTGAAGGCGGCGAAGATGAAAGCAGGTATGAGCCGATGGCCAATGGAGATAGCATGCGCAGTTCGATAAAGCAAGTAGCAAGCGCCCGGTTTGGCGTAACCAGTTTATACCTTACCGAAGCAGACGAACTGCAGATAAAAATGGCACAGGGCGCCAAGCCTGGTGAAGGTGGACAATTACCCGGCGATAAAGTAGATGAGTGGATCGGTAAGACGAGACACTCTACTCCGGGCGTAGGGTTAATTTCTCCCCCACCGCATCATGATATTTATTCCATTGAGGACTTAGCACAATTAATTTTTGATCTGAAAAATGCTAACCGCCATGCCCGCATCAGTGTAAAGTTGGTAAGCAAGGCTGGCGTGGGAACCATTGCAGCAGGCGTTACCAAGGCCAAGGCAGATGTGGTGTTGATAGCTGGGCATGATGGTGGCACCGGTGCTTCGCCGATTTCTTCTATTCGTCATGCAGGACTTCCATGGGAGCTGGGCCTGGCAGAAGCGCACCAGACTTTAGTAAAAAATAAATTGCGCAGCCGGGTAGTTTTGCAAGCCGACGGACAAATGAAAACTGGCCGGGACATAGCAGTAGCTGCTTTACTTGGCGCTGAAGAATGGGGCATTGCTACCGCGGCGTTAATTGTAGAAGGCTGTATCATGATGCGCAAGTGCCACATGAATACTTGCCCCGTTGGTGTGGCTACACAAGATCCTGAATTGAGAAAACGCTTTACAGGTAATGCAGATCATGTTGTTAACTTCTTTCAATTTATCGTACAAGAACTCAGAGAGATCATGGCGGAGTTGGGTTACAGAACGGTGAATGAAATGATTGGCCAGGTGCAACATTTAGGCATGAGGGAAAATATTGACCATTGGAAATTCAGTAAACTCAACCTTGCGCCCATTTTATATAAGGAGCCAGCATCTGTTTTTACAGGTCTTTTTCAATCTGAAACACAGGATCATGATATGGGCGAGGTATTGGATTGGCAGTTGCTAAAAGCAGCAGCACCCGCCTTGTTGCAGCAGGAAAAAATAAGTGCATCTTTCAGTATTAAGAACACCGATCGAACTACGGGTACAATCCTTTCTCATGAGATCACCAAAAAATACAAGGGCAATGGTTTGCCTGATGATACTATTCATTTTAAGTTTAACGGCACTGCGGGGCAAAGCTTTGGCGCATTCAACACAAGAGGAATCACCCTGGAACTGGAAGGGGATGCTAATGACTATTTTGGTAAAGGATTGAGCGGCGCTAAATTGATTATTTACCCAGCAAGGAACGCTTCATTTGTTCCCGAAGAAAATATCATTATTGGCAACGTAGCTTTTTACGGTGCCACTGCAGGAGAAGCATACATCCGTGGAAAAGCGGGGGAACGTTTTGCAGTTCGAAATTCTGGCGCTCACGCAGTTGTAGAAGCCGTAGGAGATCATGGGTGTGAATATATGACTGGTGGTATTGTGCTGATCCTTGGAGATACGGGTAGAAACTTTGCTGCCGGCATGAGCGGCGGTATTGCCTATGTGTACGATGTAAAAAATGCGTTTCCACAAAATTGCAATACAGAGATGGTAGACCTCGATCCATGTGAGTTAGATGATAAGAATCAACTGTTCAGCATGCTGCAAAAGCACCTGCACCTCACAGGAAGCAGTGTAGCTAAATTCCTGTTGGAAGACCTCGATAACCAACTGCAACATTTCGTGAAAGTGTTTCCGAAAGATTATAAAAAAGCGCTTAGGTCCCGGGTGTTGCAGGAAGGTCATTTTAAGAACAGTTAGGTACACATCAATTTTAATCAACTATTTAATATTTGAGTATGGGCAAACCAACTGGGTTTAAAGAATTTACAAGAGAGCTTCCACCTAAAAGACCGGTGGTAGAAAGGCTTCAGCATTACAATGAATTTGTAGAGAGGTTCAGCCAAGAGAAGCTCAATGAACAATCAGGAAGATGCATGGATTGTGGTGTACCCTTTTGCCACAGCGGATGCCCGCTGGGAAACGTAATCCCAGAATTCAATGATGCAGTGTACAATAGCCAGTGGAAGGAGGCTTACGACATCCTGGTATCTACCAATAACTTTCCGGAGTTTACTGGACGGATCTGCCCCGCTCCTTGCGAGTCTGCTTGCGTACTGGGCATTAATCAACCGCCGGTTGCTATTGAAGAAATAGAAAAGCATATCATAGAAATTGCTTTTGAAAAAGGCTTTGTTATTGCACAAAGCCCGGCAACACGTACCGGCAAAAAGGTTGCAGTTATAGGTTCCGGCCCAGCAGGTCTGGCAGCCGCTGCCCAATTAAATTATGCGGGCCATTCTGTAGTGGTTTTTGAAAGAGATGACCAACCGGGTGGATTGTTGCGGTACGGTATACCGGATTTTAAATTGGAAAAGTGGGTAATAGACAGAAGAATAAAACTAATGGAGGAAGAGGGCATTGTGTTTAAATGTAATGCTCATATTGGCGTAAATATTTTAATGAATGATATTTTGAGGGAGTACAATGCCATTGTATTGGCTTGTGGCTCTACCGTACCCCGGGATCTGGATATACCCGGACGAGAGTTGAATGGAGTGCATTTTGCCATGGATTTTTTGAAGCAGCAAAACAAAAGGAACGCAGCCCTGGATCCCTTGGCCAATGCCGGTATAGAAAGCAATATTGTCGGGGAAAATATTTTTGCAACCGCTAAAAACGTAGTGGTGATAGGCGGTGGAGACACAGGCTCCGATTGTGTGGGCACTTCTAAACGCCATGGCGCATTATCAGTTACACAGTTTGAGTTATTGCCAAAGCCTCCGGAACAAAGAACCGAATTAATGCCCTGGCCTTCTTACCCAATGGTTTTAAAAACCACCTCCAGCCATGAAGAAGGCTGTGAGCGGCAGTGGACCACTGCTACAAAAGAATTTATGGGCGACGAAAATGGGCAGCTTACGGCACTTAAAATTGTAGATCTGGAATGGACCGCCACAGCAGAGGGCCGCCCGGCTCAGTTTGTAGAACGGGCGGGCAGTGAAAGAGTAATTGACTGTAAGTTGGTTTTACTGGCTATGGGTTTTTTGCACACCCAGCACCAGGGGCTCGTAAATAATCTTGAAATAGAAACGGATGAAAGGGGCAATGTGAAGGCTACTGAAAAGAATTACCAGACCAGTCTGCCAAAAATATTTGCCGCCGGTGATATTCGGAGGGGGCAGTCGTTGGTGGTATGGGCTATCAGCGAAGGAAGAGAATGTGCCCGGCAAATAGATGAGTATTTAATGGGTTACTCGTTGTTGGAGAGCAGAGATCGACAATTGAGCTGGGCATAACACCGCACCTTTTCTATTAATTCTTAGGCACTGATAAGTGCCTTTTTTAATTTC
>JAYTBG010000299.1:0-3598 GCA_043737055.1 Chitinophagaceae bacterium
TAAATATACTCAGCTTTTGTTTTTCAAATCCCGTTACAAACGGGCAGTTCTAGCCGGCATCAAGTGATCGGCCTTGCCGAACACTTGCGCCAGAGGGGGTTCTCATGAATGACAGCTAATACTTTTCTTGTAGCGGCCTTAAGAACGAATTTTGTTTCGTGTGCCACGAATCAAGGCAAGGCTTTTCACTACCCCTGTGTATAACTAAATCCGGCCCCTCTCACACTTTCGAATTTACCTTTGGTGAAATTTCTTAATCATGCCAAAAGAATATGAAGTATTTTATCACAATCAATTCATGAGCGAAGGAAAACGTTTGGTTGTCAAATTCAATAGTCCCAAAGAAGATATTGATGGTTTTATAACCATTTTAATGGCAGAAATAAAAAAAGATATTGCAGATTTCACTACACTAAAGGAGACTTGCTATGAACTAGTTTGTCGGCTCCCAATCCCTATTTTTAACCAAACTGAAAGCTTCATTTTAAGAGCCAGACCAAATAATAATGATGAAATGTTTTCAACAGGCACTCAAATCGCACACAATACCGAGCGACCGGATTTAATTCAACTTGGTAGATTTAATTTGGAAAACGAGGGCGTTTTTTATGGCACATTACCAATTTCATCTAGCGAAGTAAACGGGCAAATGGTTACTATTTGCGAAGCATATAAGGATATGTTTGACTCGAATAACAAAGCTCTGTTGAAACGGTTTACAATGGGGAAATGGATGGTTACAGAACCTTTTCCATTAGTAATGTTGACGTTTTATGATGTAGCATTAACAAAGAGTAGCCATGTCCAAAACATAAACCCACCTTATCAAGACTTTCTTGATAAATCTCTAAGCGATATTGACAAAGCAAAGTGTGAATCATTTTTTAAGTTCTTTTCGGAATGTGCAGGTAAAAGAAATGACTCAGACAACAATTACAAATTGACAACAGCTTTTTTTCATGCCCTAAGAATGTACTATGGGGAAAAGATTGGCATTTGCTATTCAAGTTCCATGACTGATAATTTTGGGTTGAACGTGGTTTTGACGCCTCACATTGTTAAACATTGCCTTAAGTTAGATTCGGTAGTAATGTTTAAATGGGTTCCTGATTTTGCAGTTTCAAAATCAGCACAAACATTCCCTTGTAGTATTCCTGCGTTCGCAGATAAAGATGGTAACTTTATTATTACCAATTATTTTTAATAGGAATACAATTTAAAGGTATAGGCAAGGCCGAAAAAATGAAGAAATAATATAGTAATGATGTTGATTAGGCGTTACATCTCTCCTCCTTGGTTCGTGGCACACGAAACAATTCTTTCTCAATCTCCATCGAACTCCTCGTATAAATCAAATAGAAACCCGAAATCATCTACCCCATTTTCATAAAATCTGGCTGATGAGTAATAATAATCAAGGTCATCTTTAGATAATTTTCAGTGACTGCTTACCGGATTAAAATGAACATAATCTAACTTTTGGCGGGCACGCCTACGCCTTCGTAGGTGGTGCATGAAACATTCTTGCTGGACGATCGCCGTCGGTGATAACACCGGACGGCGGCACACACGGGTGGCGGCTATGGGCTTGCGTTAGTTGTTCGTCACACCAACATCGGCGGAAGAATGCCTGCCTGCCGGTAGGCGGGAATGCTGAATATATTTAGTTATGCAGGCTAAACTAACAACAACAATACAGCTTTTCTCCCGATGGCTATCGGGATGGAAACAGGATTATTATCCTATAGAATTGGATACCCCTAAGAAGACCCAACAGCGCTTGAATTATCTACACGAAAACCCCGTACGAAGTGGGTTGGTGTGGGAACCGTGGCACTACAAATATAGTAGCTCTATTAATTACTATACTAATGAACATGGGTTGATAGAAATTGAATCCCGAAAGCATTCGGGATAATTCTAATTCCCGATGCAATCGGGCGGAACTAAGAAGTCACAAGTGACCCACTTAAGCGGAACACTTGCGCCAGAGGGGGGTCTCCTTGTGGAAACACCACGCAGTGGCTCATAGGGACTAGAGTGTGGTTTCCTTTATTTTGGAAGGAACACCAACCTCAGGTAAAAAAAATATTATTAAGTACTATTTCTTAATTATTTTTTGTTCCATTACGTTACCGTCTTTCAACTCTATTTTCAATACATACATTCCCGGAACAAACTCTTTTAAATTAATAGTTGAAGTGCCTGTTTGCCATTCTTTTAAATTTCGTCCCCTCATATCTATCAGTACCAATTTTTTGACAAGATTCCAGTCTGTAATTTTTAATATATCGCTTACCGGGTTGGGATATACTGTGATTATTTTATCCGTAGATAAATGCAGTAGCTCCACAGTGCTGTAAGTGAATTTATCGTCTACATCTAGTTGCTTAATTCTGTAATACAGCTTGTTGGTGCCTTGCAAGTCAGCTATATTATCCATTGCTGTATAATTATTTACCGCCTGGTTCTTTGCCCTTGCTTGTCCAACTTTAGTATAGCTTATTCCATCAACACTTCTTTCTATTTCAAGATGAGATACATTTTGTTCATCGGCTGTTTGCCAGTTGAGGCATACCTGGGTTTTAGTACATTTCTGAGCAGAAAATGAAATGAATTTTAAAGGAAGTGTTACAAGGTTTGAGGCTGCCCATAATTCCTGTCCTGTGGTGGGTGAGGTTACTAAGGCATAAACAAGATTACCTGCAACGGTAATATTGCTGATGTTGCTACTACCAGTTCCAGCAACAATATCCTGCAACAAATAAGTACCGGCCTCTGTACCATCGCTAACCCAGGGTTCAGAGCCGTTTGCAGGAGTGGTAGCGTTAAATAGTATTTTATCGTTCAGGCTTGTCATCCAACCTATTGCAGTACCAGTGGTGCCCACGGTGATGTCTTTTACGATTGCAGAACCAGCAACAGTACCGTCACTCTTCCAAAGTTCTGCACCAAACGAGGCGTTTGCAGCTACAAAAAATAACGAGTTCAATGCTACAGCCATTGTACGATCGCCCTGGGCCCCGGCTGTGGCTATGGGTATGGTGCCGGCCTGGGTTCCATCTGTCCTCCATATTTTAACACTAACTCCGTCAGAGGCGGTAAAGAATAATAAGTTATTAAAAATAGTATAAGAAGTGGGCTGGCTTGAGCCGGCTCCGGGATTAATATCTTTTATCATAAAAGTTCCGGCCGATGTGCCATCCGATACAAATAACTCAGCGCCGAAGCCGGGGATAGTTTTAGAGAAATATGCTTTATTATTATAGGGGAAAATATTACCATTACCACTGCCCGAACTGCCGGGTATAAGGTCGTTGATGATAGTGGTACCTGGAGCAGTACCGTCGGTTACATAAATTTCCTGCCCGGTGGAAGCCGGTGCCGCATCAAAAAAAACTTTATTATCAACCGTGCGAAAACGTAAAGGATTACAACTTCCTGTGCCCGGTTCAATATCCTTCAAAATGCTCGTTCCGGCAGTAGTGCCATCGGTTTTCCAAACTTCCCAACCCAACACCGGTTCATACGCATCAAAATATTTAAAGCCATTTAAGGTCGCAAATTGGCTTGCTGCAGTGCCAGATGCACCAGTAAA
>JAYTBG010000300.1:0-3589 GCA_043737055.1 Chitinophagaceae bacterium
GAAAAATCTTTTTCCCATTTTTTATTGTCAATGTTTATAACTCCTTTGGTCGTAAATAACATGGCATTCCTTCCATTGCGGGTTGGCATTACACAATCAAACATGTCAATGCCCATCGCTATACATTCCAATATATTCCACGGCGTTCCAACACCCATCAGATAGCGTGGTTTTGCTTTGGGCAAATGATCGCAGCACAATGCACAAATTTCATACATAGTATCAATGGGTTCACCCACACTTAGGCCACCAATTGCATTGCCCGTAGCATTTTTAGAAGCTATATAATCACAGGACTGTTTTCTTAAATCATGATGCACCCCTCCCTGCACAATGGGAAAAAGATTTTGTGTATACCCATATTTATCCGGAGTACTGCTGAAGCTTTCTATACACCTGTCCAACCAGCGATGTGTAAGTTCCATAGACGTTTTGGCATAATTGTATTCGCTGCCGCCTGGGGGGCATTCATCAAAAGCCATTATGATATCGCCGCCAATTGTACGCTGAATGTCCATGACATTTTCCGGAGCAAATAAATGCTTGCTACCGTCTATATGGGATTGGAAAATAACGCCTTCCTCTTTGATCTTACGAGTGCCCGATAGCGAAAAAACCTGGTAACCGCCACTATCGGTAAGTATGGGTTTGTGCCAACCATTAAAACGATGGAGTCCGCCTGCAGCCTCCAGCACATCGAGGCCGGGGCGCAAATAAAGGTGGTAGGTATTGCCGAGAATAATTTGTGCCTGCACATCGTTCAGCAACTGTTGTTGGGTAACCGCCTTAACACTACCCACCGTGCCTACCGGCATAAAAATAGGTGTCTCTATTACTCCATGATCTGTAGTAATTACGCCTGCCCTTGCCTTACTACCCGCATCTGTTGTCTCTAAATTAAATTGGAGTGCCGCCATAGTCTTTTTCTTGAAAGTCGGCAAAGA
Source organism: Chitinophagaceae bacterium (assembly GCA_043737055.1). Classification (GTDB taxonomy): domain Bacteria; phylum Bacteroidota; class Bacteroidia; order Chitinophagales; family Chitinophagaceae; genus Ferruginibacter. The sequence goes on from JAYTBG010000300.1 coordinate 945, forward strand.
TAAAATTTAAATGTTCCTGTTTAAAAATCTATACGCCACGCCGCCAAAGCCGCTAACCCCTATTTTTGCAGATATGTATTTTCTAAAACTTCTAATCCTGCATTGGCAGCAGTTGCTGTTTATTTTTTTGTGTGTGGTAGTTTTTATTCAACTATTTTATTACCTGTTTTTTTTTGGTCGATTGGCTTTTTATACGCCCGGGGTTAAGGATAGTACGCAAACGCACGCAGTGAGTGTCATCATTTGTGCCAGGGACGAGGCAGCTAACCTGGCTACAAATCTACCGGGTGTATTGGTGCAGTCGTACAAAACAACACACGAGGTTGTGGTAGTGAATGACAATTCTTTTGACGAAAGTAAATACCTGTTGGAACAGTTAAGAAAAGAGTTCAGACAGATGAATGTGGTAGAACTTACTCAAGAAGCAATAATGATTCCCGGCAAAAAATTTCCGCTTAGCATTGGAATTAAATCGGCCAAATATGAGGTGCTTTTATTAACAGATGCGGATTGTGTGCCTGCCTCCGAAAACTGGATAGAAAGCATGCAGCATAGTTATGACGAGAATACAGAGATCGTATTGGGTTATGGAGCGTTTCACAAAAGAAGCGGCCTACTGAACAAGTTGGTAAGATGGGAAACTTTTCACACTGCCTTACAATATTTTAGCTATGCCCTTGCGGGAATTCCTTACATGGGCGTAGGCAGAAATCTATCTTATAAAAAAATAGTTTTTTTTAGGCACAAAGGCTTTTCTGCACATAACCATTTGCCTGGCGGAGACGATGACTTGTTTATAAATGCCGCTGCTACAAAAGCAAATACCAAAATAAATATTAACCCGGAAAGTTTTACCTTAAGCACTGCTCCCGGCACCTGGCAGCAATGGCTCAAACAAAAGAAGAGGCATTATACAACATCTAAATATTATCGCCCTCTACACAAATTTTTGCTAGGGGCCTATGCTTTAGCAAATTTTTGTTTTTACCCTTTACTTGTAGCAAGCTTGGTTTTTTACGATTGGAAGCTAGGGCTGATTACGCTGTGTGTTAAACTATTAGTGCAAGCCGTAGTTTATGCACGTGCCATGCAAAAATTGGGAGAAAAAGATTTGCTACCCTATCTGCTATTTTTTGATTTATGGATGTTTTTTTACTACCTGCTCTTTGCCCCTGCCCTGATAAGAAAGCCGAAACAGCATTGGAAGTAAGGGAGTAAAATGAAGCACTTCAATCACCGGTTGTTTACATTAAAACTAAATTTGTGCAATGGAAATTGTAAAGAAATATTTTTCTGATTTTACCCCAAAACAAGAAGAGCAGCTATCTGCTTTGCAAGACTTGTATACTGAATGGAACGAAAAAATAAACGTCATCAGCAGAAAGGATATGGAGAACTTTTACCTCCGTCACGTTTTACATTCCCTGGCAATTGCCACCCAATTTGATTTTAAGAAAGATATGGAAGTAATGGACCTCGGCTGTGGTGGCGGTTTTCCGGGTGTACCATTGGCTATCTTTTTCCCCGATACACATTTTTATATGGTAGACAGTATCAATAAAAAGTTATTGGTTATAGATGAGATTTCTCAGGCGATTGGGTTATTCAATATTACCACTGCCCACACCCGTGCAGAAGATATTAAGCAGCAGCAATTTGATGCAGTGGTGTCCAGAGCGGTAGCGCCCTTAAAAGATTTATGGAGATGGAGCAAGCCATTGATCCGGAAAAATAAAGAGATAGAACAAGAGGAAGATCCCAATGGTTTGATTTGCCTTAAAGGCGGCGACCTGGCCAACGAAATTTATGAGAGTGGTTGCAAGCCGTTTGTTTGGGAAATCGATAAGCTTTTCAATGAACCGTACTTCAAAGAAAAGTTCATGTTGTACCAGCCGATAAAATAACCTACCGCAAAAGGGTATTTGTTGGCACCCATTTTTAATTAACATTTGTGTACATGAATATACCTGTTGCTATAGTAGAGGATAATCCTGACATTCTAAAGGCGCTGGAGCAAATAGTTCGTATGGCGCCCGGTTTTGAACTTGCCTGCTCGTGTGAGAGTGGCGAGGATGCCCTTATTAAACTGCCCATTTACGAACCAAAAGTGGTTCTAATGGACATTAACCTCGGAGGTATAGACGGCATTCAGGTAGTGAGACAATTAAAAGTAGAATGCCCGGACATGTTGTTTATGATGTGTACTGTTTATGAGGAAGACGAGAAAATATTTGAGGCCTTAAATGCCGGCGCAAGTGGCTACATCATTAAAAAAACGGCGCCATCAAAGTTACTGGAGGCAATTAAGGAGTTATTTGAAGGAGGAGCGCCTATGAGCAGCCAGATAGCCCGAAAAGTGGTAATGGCATTTCAACATAAACCGGCAGGAATTACCAACGGTAGTCTTGATAGTTTGACCAGGCGGGAATTAGAAATCCTGGAGATGCTTGCCAACGGGATGGTGTATAAAGAAATTTCTGAAAAATTATGTATTAGCTCAGAAACTGTCCGTAAGCATGTGTACAACGTATATAACAAATTACATGTAGGCAACCGGGTAGAGGCGGTGAATAAATTTTTTGGAAGATGAGGATACAAATTGATGCGATTTTTTTGAAAGTATCCGAACCACAATGAAGCATTGT
>JAYTBG010000301.1:0-8709 GCA_043737055.1 Chitinophagaceae bacterium
CTGGCCGGGCTATCCGATGCCACCGGTGCTCCGTATAATTTTGCTATTGTGTTTAAGGAGTATCCAACAAGGATTGAAGCGGACAAGGCTTCGGCAAAGTATACCAGCTACGGACATAAAGTAATGGTTACCCAAAAGGATTCCGCTACTTTTAAGTTGCTGATCCCTTTTACAGCTCCTTTGACAGACACTGCAAGAGCCAGAGATTCTCTGCAACGGTTCTTTGGTGGCAAACCTTATGTTGAATTGTAAACTTGCTATGCATGAGTGATCGACTCAAACGCTTTCTACCACTGCTATTTTTTGTTACCACTTTAGCGTATATACTTGGCGGCGTAGTCCAAAACCAAACGCTGCAGTTAATCACAAAGCCATTCCTCATTCCACTGCTGATGTGTTGGGTGGCCCTTGGTGCTAATGCCTCTAGAAACCGTAGCCTTATATTGGTAGCCTTGTTTTTTTCTTTTGCCGGCGACGTGTTTCTGCTTTTTGAATACAAAAACCCTTGGTTATTCATTCCTGGGCTTGTCTGCTTTTTGCTCACTCATATTTTGTACATCGCCTATTTTCTTTCGATACCAGGCAACAAAAAAAGCCTGCTCAAAATAGCACCGTACCTGGGCTTGTTGGTAGGTGCCTATGGAGTTGCTTTGGTTTACGTCCTGTTTCCCACTCTAGGAAATTTAAAAGTACCAGTACTTATTTACGCTATTGTTATCATGAGTATGCTGCTGGCCAGCATTCATGTTTATTCTAGAGTGTCGCAGGGTGCAGCAACACTGTTTGTAGCCGGTGCAGCTTTTTTTGTGTTGTCGGATAGCCTGCTGGCGGTGAACAAATTTTACAACCCGATTGCCTTCCCTTTTTTGATCATACTCACTTACTGCATTGCTCAATATCTCATAGTAGCAGGGTTTCTTAAGCATGCCAATCGCAACGGAGATTTAAGAAAAGTTGATTAATGGTTAGCTAACTGCTTTTAATCCAATGATGGAAGCAATGAGCGTAGCAATAAAAAATAATCTCCAAAAAAGTACAGGCTCTTTAAATACAATAATGCCAGTAATTACAGTACCTACTGCACCAATCCCCGTCCACACAGCATATGCTGTACCCATGGGTAAAGTTTGTGTGGCCTTGTAAAGTAAAAGCATACTAAGGCCAAGGCATACAAAGAAGCCTGTCCACCACAAGATGGAGGTATGGCCCGTGCTTTCCCTCGCTTTTCCAAGGCAGGTTGCAAAACCCACTTCAAATAATCCTGCGATGATGAGTAGTATCCAATTCATAAGAAAGATTTTAAAAGTCAACTTTGAATAACTTACCAGTGGTTAGCTCTCTCAATTTTAATAGACCAAAAATATGCCCATTTCAGGCCATGCTGTTTGTATAAGAAATTCGGTTATTATTGTTATTCAAAACTAAACCTTAGAGCAAATGGAAAAACACGAATCAAATTACAACATGATTGACTGGTGGAAAAAAGTAATGCTGAAGAATTATGCCAACTTCACCGGCCGTGCACGCCGGGCGGAATATTGGTATTTTGCTTTAATGAATTTCATCCTCATCATTCCTTTTTATGTTATTGGTTTAATCGGCATTCTCAACGACAATACCACGCTGTCTGTTATGGGCATGGGTTTATATGGCATTGTGGTTTTAGCAACCATCGTTCCCACGCTCGCAGTTTCTGCAAGAAGGCTGCACGACATCAATAAGAGTGGATGGTTTTATTTATTCGTTTTTATTCCACTAATTGGCGGCATCCTCATACTGGTGTGGTTCTTTACTGACGGTGACCGCTTTACTAATAATTATGGTTCAGATCCCAAAAACCAGGATGAGGTGGAGTTTGATTTTGAACGAACACAAGTAACAGTATAAAACATTTAGAATATTAAAATGCCCTCCTTGTAAAGCGGGGCATTTTTGTTTAATAAGGTCAATGCTGTAACTAGCTAAGTAAAATTCGTGTATACATACATGATCAATAATGGTATACTGTATCAGGGAGTGACCCCGGGTTCCGCTTCGCTCATCGGGGCAGGCACAACGCTTATCAGTAAAGATCATATGCTGGCAACATCAAATGAATGCACATAAAAATCCCCGCTACTCCGATAGCTATTAGCGATCGGAACAACGGGGACTATCTTAATACTAAATACTAAGTACTTAATACTTTATAAGTCTTAATAACCCATACCGCCCATATCAGGAGCGCCATGGCTATGAGGTGCATCGTCTTTAGGTTTGTCGGCAATTACACATTCGGTAGTTAACAACATACCAGCAATTGAAGCAGCATTTTCAAGGGCCACACGACTCACTTTAGTTGGATCAATAACACCAGCTTTAAACAGGTTTTCGTAAACTTCAGTTCTTGCATTGAAACCGAAATCGCCTTTACCTTCTTTAATTTTCTGGATAACGATAGAACCATCAATACCTGCATTGGCAGTCAGACAACGGATTGGCTCTTCTAAAGCACGGCGCACGATGGCCATACCGGTTTGCTCATCAGCTATCTGGCCTTTTACCTTAGCATCGAGGCTGGCCACCGCACGGATGTAAGCCACACCACCACCTGGTACAATACCTTCTTCTACTGCAGCACGTGTTGCGTGTAATGCATCATCTACCCTATCTTTCTTCTCTTTCATTTCTAATTCGGTAGCAGCACCCACATATAGTACGGCTACACCACCTGCTAATTTAGCAAGACGTTCCTGTAGTTTTTCTTTATCGTAATCTGAAGTGGTGTTTTCTACCTGGGCTTTGATTTGGTTAACCCTTGCAGTGATATCTTTCTTTACACCTTTACCACCTACGATGGTAGTGTTGTCTTTATCAATGGTAACAGACGCTGCCTGGCCAAGATAAGTAAGATCTACATTCTCAAGATTGTAACCTTGTTCTTCGCTTACAACAATACCAGCAGTTAAGATGGCAATATCGGTTAGCATTTCTTTTCTCCGATCACCAAAACCCGGTGCTTTTACAGCAGCCACTTTGATAGTACCACGCAGTTTATTTACCACCAATGTTGCCAATGCTTCTCCTTCCAAATCTTCTGCGATAATCAATAACGGGCGGCTGCTTTGCGCAACTTTCTCCAATATGTGAAGAATATCTTTCATTGCAGAAATCTTCTTATCATAAATAAGAATGTATGGATTCTGCAATTCTGTTTGCATTTTTTCGCTGTTGGTAACAAAGTATGGTGATACATATCCACGATCGAATTGCATACCTTCTACAATATCAACAGTAGTATCTGTTCCTTTAGCTTCTTCTACGGTAATCACACCTTCTTTACCTACTTTGCCAAAAGCCTCAGCAATCAACTTACCGATGGTTTCATCATTATTGGCAGAAATGGTAGCAACCTGCTGAATTTTTTTGCTGTCGCTTCCTACTGTCTGGCTTTGCTCTCTAAGGTTAGCAACAACAAGGCTCACGGCTTTGTCTATACCACGCTTTAGATCCATTGGGTTTGCACCGGCTGCCACCATTTTCAGGCCTTCGCTGATAATAGATTGTGCCAATACGGTTGCAGTAGTGGTACCATCACCTGCAATGTCTGCAGTTTTACTAGCAACTTCTTTCACCATTTGGGCACCCATATTTTCAATAGGATCTTCCAGTTCAATTTCTTTTGCTACGGTTACACCATCTTTGGTAACGGCTGGTGCACCAAATTTTTTCTCTATAACCACGTTGCGACCTTTAGGGCCAAGGGTTACTTTTACAGCGTTGGCCAATGTGTCCACGCCTTTTTTCATTTTATTTCTGGCTTCAATATCGAAGTAGATAATTTTTGACATAATAAAGAGCCCCAAACCCCTAAAGGGGCTTTCGTGCCTACAGGGGCTTGTAGGTTTTGTGTTATGAAGAATGTTTAATTTAAAAGAGCTTAAATTCCCCCTTAAGGGGGCGGAGGGGGCTTTTATACAATTGCAAGAATATCGCTCTCCCTCATGATAAGGTAGTCTTTACCATCTACGGTAATATCAGTGCCAGCATATTTGCCATATAAAACCTGGTCGCCTGATTTTACAGTAACTGGTTCATCTTTTTTGCCGGGGCCCGCAGCCAGAACAGTACCACGTTGTGGTTTTTCTTTGGCTGTGTCTGGTATAATAATTCCTCCGGCAGTTTTTTGTTCAGCCGCAGCAGGTTGCACAATTACTCTGTCGTGTAAAGGAGTAACGTTTAACTTTTTTGCCATAATTCTGTTTTTTGATTTAGTGAAATTTGATAAGCCCTTTGAGGCATGCGAATGTAGGCTAATTTCATACCAAAGGCCATTAAAAGAATAGTTGACAGGTAACCTACCCGATTGGCAGTTTTTAGGAGTTAGTCTAAGACATTTTTGCACAAACCAATTTTAGATAGGCCATTACTGCCTCAAAAAAATATAAATCCTTAGTTTTGCCCACTTAAATAAAAAGTTCTTTAGTAATGATAAGCAGAAGAAACATTAGGGTAAAAGTGATGCAGACGTTATATAGCATGGACAGGGTGAGTGGAGAAATGAAACCTGGTGAACCGCAAAATATCCTTAGTAAAAAGATTGATCAGAGTTCGCAACTGTTTACCTACCTCATTTATTTTATAACAGAAGTTGCCCGCTACGCAGAAAAAGATGCACTAAAAAAGGCAAGCAAACATTTACCCACTGCCGACGATCTTACCATAAATACTAAAATATCAGGCAACGAACTACTCTGGAAGATTCTGGAAGAGCCTAGCTTTAAGGCAAGCGTGGCCAATGCCAAACTCAACAGCATGTTGGATACAGAATTAGTCCGCAAAATTTACCAGTCCCTGGTAGAAACTCCAGAATACAAAGAATATATAGAAGAGCAGGCAAGAGATAAAAAGACAGAGAAGAAAATGCTCGACTTTATTTTCTGTAACCTGATGTTGCCCAACGAAAACTTTATAGCACATATAGAAGAGCTTTTCATTAATTGGGATGATGATGGAGAGATGATGCAAACCCTCGTTTTGAATTACCTGAACCGGCCGGGCCAGCAAAGTTTTCATGACATTTTAAGCAAAGAGAAATGGGAGTTTGCAAGGAACCTGCTTGCTACCGTACAGGAAAAGTCAGAATATACTTTGGAATTAATCAAGCCGAAGCTGAACAACTGGGATGCAGACAGGATTGCAGCCCTCGACTTAATTATTTTACGGATGGGTGTTTGTGAATTTCTGTATTTTGAAACCATTCCCACCAAGGTTACCATTAATGAATACATTGATCTCGCTAAAGACTACAGCACTGTGCAAAGTGGACAATTTGTAAATGGTTTGCTGGATAATATTCATAAAGAGCTGATGGCTGAAAATAAAATAGACAAGAAGAGTTTTAAAAATAGCACCTTATAAAATCACCTATAAACTTATTACCCATGATCAAGGCTCTTATTCTCGTTGGAGGTTTTTCTGTATCACTATTGGTAAGCTGCGATGTACGTAAAAGTGACAAGCTGGCTGGTACCCCGGAAGCCATTAAAACGGAGGCTGCGGCTGCATCCACTAAAGTGCAGATGATTGACAGCTTATATGATTTTGGAAAAATTGCAGAAGGCGAAAATGTAGAATTTAGCTATCGTTTTAAAAATGTTGGCAGTAAGCCGTTGGTTGTATCTAATGCTTCCGCAAGTTGTGGTTGTACCGTTCCTGAAAAGCCAGAGGCCCCTATTAAGCCCGGTGAGACTGGGTTTATAAAAGTGAAATTTAACAGCGAAGGACGTGCAGGCGTAGCTCATAAAACAGTGAGTGTATTGTCCAATGCCTCCCCTGCTTTTCCTGAATTAGTTTTAAAGGGAGAAGTAACTCCCAAGACCAAACAATAATTTTCTTCATAGTTAACCGCTGGGCTTCCTGGCTAAAAAAAAATCCAAAATGCAATTATTAAGTATCTTTTTAATGACACCAGATCCATCAGGAAAGGGCAGCAGTATGAGCACCTTGTTTCTTATGGGCGGTATGATCGTGGTTTTCTATTTCTTCATGATTCGCCCGCAGGCAAAAAAAGCAAAGCAGCAAAAAAAGTATATAACCGATTTGCAAAAGGGCGATAAAATTGTAACCATTGCTGGCATACATGGTACCATCAACAAGGTGAATGATGACAACACCATCATGCTGGAAACCAGCCCAGGCAGTTATATGAAAATTGAAAAAAGTGCCATTAGCATGGAGTGGAGCGCAGCACTAAACAAGCCTGCCGTAACAACGGAAGAGAAAAAATAATTTACAATTACGAACTACGAATGTAGAATGACGAATGGAGAGCACTCTGTTCGTCATTTTTTTAATTTCATAATTACGATTTATTGTTGTCCGACTAATTGGGGCTAAAGCCCATCTGTGAGGGTTTGGTTCTTGTAACCCCATTCGCCAAAGGCGGGATTGGGTTATAGAAATATAATACTGAATCGGGCTTTAGCCCAAAATGGAATATTTTAGTCGGACAACAATGATTACGATTTACGAATGTAGAATGACGGATGGGGCGCACTTAATTCGACAATCCTTTAATATGCACAATGACGATTAACGAATTTCGAATGGAGTAAAATATTCGTCATTCTACATTCTTAATTCGCAGTTTATTTCTCCCTAATTTTATGAAATGATCAGGATCGGTCTCACAGGTGGCATTGGAAGCGGCAAAACTACGGTTGCCAAAATATTTGAAACCCTTGGCATTCCTGTATATTACGCTGATGATGCAGCTAAGAGAATCATGAACGAAGATGCTGCCCTGCGGGAAGCTATTCAGCAAAATTTTGGAGAAGAATCTTACACTAACAACACATTAAATCGCTCCTACCTGGCTTCTATCGTTTTTGGCAGCGCCGAAAAATTAGCCCTGCTAAATAAAATTGTTCATCCTTTGACGATTGCAGATTCTGAAGCCTGGATGCAGCTACAGACTGGTCCTTATGCCATCAAAGAAGCTGCACTGATATTTGAGTCAGATGTGTGGAAAGATCTTGACAAGGTGATTGGCGTAAGTTCTCCGATTGAACTGCGTTTGCAAAGAACCATGGTGAGAGATGGCGCCAACAGAGAGGCTGTACAAGCCCGCATCAGCAAGCAAATGGATGAGGACGAAAAAATGAAGCGCTGCGATTTTGTGCTTTACAATGACGAAACACAGTTATTGATTCCACAAGTGTTGGCCCTCCACGAAAAGTTGATTGCAATAGCCAAATAATGAGAGCATATTTTTTACATTCTACACGAAATAAAATGCTACAAATGCCATTGTTTATTGTAATTCTCCCAGGGCCCTTCTGATTTTTAAAAATCCTTTTTCCAAATTTTCAACGCTGTTGGCAAAAGAAATGCGAATACAACTAGGTTCGCCAAAAGCTTTACCGCTTACTGTAGAAACATGCGCATCGTTCAGAAGATACATGCAAAGATCATCTGAGTCAGAAACAACATTTCCCGCTGGCGTTTTCTTATTAAAAAATGTTTGCACATCCGGAAAAATGTAAAATGCTCCGGCTGGTTCGCTGCACTTAAGCCCCGGTACTGTTTTCACCAGTTCCAATACTTTTTTCCGCCGCTCTTTAAATTCTTCTACCATTGCTTGTGTAGGTCTCAGATCGCCGGTAAGTGCAGTTATAGCTGCTCTTTGTGTAATAGAACAGGTTGCGCTCGTGAATTGCCCCTGCAGTTTATCGGCGGCTTTTGCAATGGCAAGTGGGGCGGCCAGGTAACCCAGGCGCCAGCCCGTCATTGCAAATCCTTTGCTTAGACCATTGATGATAATAACCCTGTCCTTAATAGCTTCAAATTGGGCGATGCTTTCATGCCTTCCTTCAAAAACAATATGCTCGTAAATTTCATCACTCATGATGTAAACCTGGGGATGCTTTTCGAATACTGCCGCAAGGGCTGCTAACTCCTCTTTGCTATACACAGTGCCGGATGGGTTGCACGGCGAAGAAAACATGAAGAGTTTGGTTTTGTCTGTGAGGGCTTCCTCCAACTGTGCGGGAGTAATCTTGAACTCGTCTTCGCAGGTGGTTTTCACCAATTTTACAACACCACCAGCCAACTTTACAATTTCACTATACGTAACCCAGTAAGGTGTAGGAATTACGATTTCGTCCCCCGCATCTACCACTGCCAATACAAGATTGGCAATACTCTGCTTGGCACCGGTACTTACTACAATCTGTTCTGGCGTGTACCGAACGCCGTTATCCCTTAATAATTTTTGGCAGACTGCCTGCCGTAAATCGAGGTAGCCAGACACTGGTGTGTAATGGCTAAAGTTTTCGTCAATCGCTTTTTTTGCTGCCTCTTTAATATGAACCGGCGTATCAAAGTCCGGCTCTCCAAGACTGAGGTCCGTAATGTCAATTCCCTGTGCCCTGAGCTCACGACCGAGCTTGGCCATTTTAAGTGTTTCCGGTTCATTAAATCTATTCAACAAAGACGATAAAGACATACCTGTAAAATTTGAAATGCTGGTTATTTATTATAAGTGAAGATAAGAGAAGAGAGATCGGGTTTAAAATTTCTTTTTCTCGTAAGCTCGTGTTGGTACAATGCACGCCCAAGATTTTTCATGAAAGGAAACCCTATTTTATCGTAGTCATATTTATCATCGTTGAGGATGCCATCTTCATTACAATATATAGTGGCTGAAACCATGAACTCGATATTATT
>JAYTBG010000302.1:0-3573 GCA_043737055.1 Chitinophagaceae bacterium
TTCATTTACCGGACCGGAATCTTATATAACTGCAAATGAAAGTGATTACATTCCTAAATTCAGCGCAGGCAACTTGATCCCAAGTAATATTTATCAGCAACCAAGCGGTATTAACGCCGGTAATATCGGTATTGGCATTATTAATCCAACTGTAAAATTGGAAATAAATGGCGCAATTAAGATTGGCGAAGCTTCCACTTCTTCAAAAGGAAGCATAAAATACTCTCTCGCAGATTCAAGTTTTCGGGCTTATGATAATACGCAGTGGAAATCAATGATTAATAATTTTGATGTAGTTGGCCCATATACTAATGGAACTGCTCCTTATTTTCAATCCATGGTAAGAGGTGCGTTTGTGAATCTGCCTGCACTCACAATTACAATTAAAAAAAGCGGAAATTATCTGGTGATCTTAAGTGCCGAAGGAAGTGGAGTACAGGAAAAAAACAACATTTACAATCTTTCTGATGATCGAACCGATTTTGAGGGAGAATTAAGGGTTACTCCAAACAATGTACCGGGCGTAAAATATATGATAAAAAAGTTTTTTTATACCCATCTTGATAACAATGGTAATCCAGGGCAAGATCAAACAACAAACTATAATTCTGATGACGGCGATAAAAGTTTTATACAATATTTTGCAGCTGGCGAAATAATTCAGGTCTATGCCCAAATTCAACAAAGTGTAGGAGCCAATGCCCCACCACAACAGAATCCATGGTACACATATGCGCAGGTAAAATATATTCTTCTCAATTAAGTAATTTTAAAAACGAAATGGCTCCCTGGAGGTGATGGACCACTTCATTCAGGATCGGTTGCCTGTTGAGTTTATTTTTGACAATTATGTTTTTTCCTGAATCAACAGCTTTTTATTAAGAATAGAAAGTAAACCCTATAATATGTGAAGCAACCTGAAAAAGGCAAGTGTACAATAGAAAAAAAGCCCCCCGCACGAGCGGGGGAGTTCAAACCTAACCTTAAAACTAGACCTAAACTGTTTTTGAATTCATTTCTTTTTCTTCTAAAATAAAGGATTCCCATTACGTAATTGAGGATTACTATTGCTTCGTTAAATTATCAATTATTGTTTAAACATCTTTATTATAATTTAGTCACAAATTACAAGAGGCGTTTATCCGACAACACTATTTAGGGTCTGCTCAGTAACTATGAAATGCCGAACTGACTTACATTTGAGGTATTAATTATTTTAATTGGTGCAAATGAATTTATCAAAAATAAAGAAAAAGGGTGCATCAACTCCGAGATACGTAAGCCCTAACCAACTGACACTTTGTGGTTTCGAAACACCTTTTGCCCAACACCTGACCAGTGAGAACCGCTGGGTGAAGCTGTCCAAGCTAATTCCCTGAAATAAAATCGTTGGCAGGTATGATTTGCAGTTTAAGTCTGCCGAAGGCCGACCGCCCATTAGTGGCAGGGTGGTGATAGGAGCAGTCATCATCAAACACATGCTTGATCTATCGGACAGGGAAACCATTTTACAGTTACAAGAAAATGTATTTCTTCAATATTTTTTAGGTTATAGCAGCTTTACCAATGAAGCCCCCTTTGTGGCATCGCTTTTTGTAGAAATAAGAGAACGGTTGAGCCTTGATATTTTAAGTAGTATCAGTAATATTGTAGTAGCGTATAGTTTTGAAAAAGTAATCGAAACAAGCGAAACACCAGTCATTAATCTTGGAAAAAATGAAAATGAAAATGCGCTACATCCTCCATCATCCACAGGTGCATCACCGGAATCTACCCCAATTAAAACTACACAAGTTGAAGCTGACAATGAAAAGGCAGCAGTTATAACCAATAAGGGAAAACTGTTGATGGAGGCTACGGTTGCCCCACAAAATATCACCTATCCCACAGATTTAAAGTTGCTCAATGCAGCCAGGGAAAAGAGCGAAGCGTTGATTGATAAGTTGTATAATAAAGCCATTCATGGCAGCGAAAAAGTGAGGACTTACAGAGAATTGGCGAGAAAAGATTTTTTGAATGCAGCCAGAAAAAAAGCAAAATCGGGTAAGGAAATCTATAAAGCCAATGGTACACAAATAAGATATCTCAAAAGAAATCTTGCCCACATCACCACTTTGTTATTGGCCTATAAACAACAAAGTACTGCTACGCCACTAAAGCAAAAAGATATTGATTATCTGTACACACTGGAATTGGTGCATCACCAGCAACATGCGATGCACTCAACCAATACCCATCAAGTAGATAACCGAATAGTAAATATACACCAACCTCATGTACGGCCTATAAAGCGGGGCAAAGAGGGCAAAAAGGTAGAGTTTGGCAGCAAGCTGCAAGTATCGCTGGTAAACGGTTTTGTTCATCTTGATAAACTATCGTGGGACAATTTTAACGAAAGTACCACCCTACAGGCCTCGGTAGAATTACATAAAAACAAGTACGGCTATTATCCTGCCGAGGTATTAGCCGATCAAATCTATTGCACACGGGAAAACAGAAAGTGGTTAAAAGAAAAAGACATTAAGCTAATGGCTAAATCCCTTGGACGGCCTAGTAAAGAGGCTTTGTCAAATCCTGTAAGTCCTGGGGAACGCAATCCGATAGAGGGCAAATTTGGTCAGGCTAAGGTAGGATATGATTTAGCTAACATCGGTGCTAAACTAAAAACGACCAGCCAATCTTGGATTGCAGCCATCGTACTGGTGTTAAACCTCGTTAGATTAACGAGGCTTAACTTGTGGTACCTATGCCAATGCCTTGTCACGCTGAGGTGCAGCCGTTTTGGCAGAAATTTCGAGGCTGAGTTGTTGAGCAGACCCTATTTAACAAGATATTAATTGTAGAGGAATCGGGGTAAAAACCCCACTTCTCCTATCGGCCCATGTAGACTATCAGGATCTGTACATCACTATGATTTACGCCGGAAAACCGGCCTGCCTACCCCAATACACGGGGTTGTATCTTTTTAAACTTTTGTTTTGCTTCATTACTAATAGAAATAAGCTTTACTGATAATTTATTGATTTGGCAAAATATAATGATTATACAATTATTACTTATGCTAATGGTAATATGTTTTATTATAACAGGTTCCAAAAGCCATGGGAATTAACAAAGGATATAATAATAGGATTATTACTTAGGCGCAGGAGTGTTAAATAAACAAAAACCTCTTAGGCTCGAGTTAGGCGAAAGTCTCCTGACCTTGTAACTAATGCAATGAGTTAGGTAATAAAACTATTTGCCATGCTGCTAAAATAAAAATGATGCGTAAAAATATAAGTTCATTGACGAAAAAGGGAGTGTATTTACCACTTCCACGTTAGCAGGTTGGTTGGATATTTTTATAAGAGAAATGTATAAAACAATTTTCAGGCACAGGGATTCGTAACAGGATAGACACAGGTCGGAGTCCTGCGCCTGTGATTACAAGTCAGCAAATGCCATGAGCAGTCGTTTAAAAATTATGGGCTATCAGCAGCCGTACCAAAAGCAATATCGCTACCGGCGATTCAATACAAGTACTCATTCCGCTGCAACTGCGTTCCGTGCTTTCCATTGCTATCCGGTCGA
>JAYTBG010000303.1:0-8644 GCA_043737055.1 Chitinophagaceae bacterium
GCCAAACCCACCCATGCCGGCAGTGAGCTGCATAGCGCCCCCATCAGCAGACAGGGAACCTGCAAGCAACGAACCTAGAATGGGACCTGTGCAGGAAAACGACACCAGCGCCAGTGTAAGTGCCATAAAGAAAATGCCTACAATATTGCCAGCCCCTGCCTTGCTGTCTGCACCGCTGCTCATGCTACCCGGTAGCGTAATCTCATAAAAGCCAAAAAAAGATAAAGCAAATACGATAAAGATTATAAAGAAGAACACGTTTAAATAAACATTTGTAGAAATGTTGTTTAATATTTCCGGGTTGAGACTGTCTAAAAAATGGAAAGGTAAACTCAGTAGTACGTAAATGAAGAATATAAAGAAACCGTAAATAAATGCATTGCTAATGCCGGCCTTTCTGCTGGTTGCTTTCTTTGTAAAAAATGACACGGTGAGCGGTATCATCGGGAACACACAAGGCGTAAGCAGTGCTACCAGGCCTCCTAAAAATCCTAAGGCAAAAAGAGTTAAAAGGCCCTTTTGTTTGGTTTCGCCTGCAGAAGAAGAAGAGGACTTAACACCACAATCGGAGAGTGGCTTACTAAGGTTGATACTGGGAATTAAAATTTTGCTGCTATTGTTAACGACAACTCCACCTTCGAGCGCTACAGATATTTGCTTTTCCTCTGGGAGAAAATTGGTTGCATCTGCAATTTCGTAAGTCATCAAAAGGTTGAAGGATGCCGGCACCTTGCCCTTTACTTCGAGGGGTACACTAATAGTTACTAAACCTTGGACAATTTTCTTATTGTTTTCAAAAATTGGATCCTTGTAATCTCCATAAGTTGGTAAAACCTCAACCGGCCCTTTGGTAATTGCAGGATCTTTAATTAGAATATTTATACCTGCCAGCCCATCTGCATCATCCTTGGCATAGACATGAAACCCTTTTTTCAACTCCCCTTTTATGGTAAGCAGGTAGCTATTGTCATCAATACGGGTGGCATTTGCCTGCCAGGCTACGAGGCTATCTTGCCCCGAAACAGCAATGGAAAGTAAAAATAAAAATAGAAAGGTGCAGGTAGTTTTGAAGATGCGCATGAACAAGACTTATTAGATAAAAAAATCCCGAAATAAATCGGGACTGATGTGAAATTAAAGATATTATTTCCCGTCTATTTTCACGGAAAAAGGGATTGACTTTGGTGGAAGACACTTTCTATCGTTGCACACCATATAAGTGATGGCACCCTTAACAACGGTAGCAACTGAGCTCTTAAGTTTCACCCTTTGCACAAAACTTACCTTGTTGCTATAAAACTTTAGAACAGATCCAAAATTTTCATCGAACTGTTTTTCTAATTTTCCGACCTCTTTCACCTTGCCGTCTAATTTAATCAGCGGGTTTTTGGTGAAAGTAATGCTGGTAGGTTCTGGTCCTTCTCCTGCATCCTGTGCATATAAATGCCACTTGGTATCTATTACTGCAGTTACATAAATATCATAGGTTTTATCACTTACTCTTTTTGCGGTGTATGCCCATTTGATGGGGTTCTCTATTTGCGCAGATACGGCTGCTACAAAAAATAACGAAAGGAAAGAGATGTATAATTTTTTCATTTTGCTTTTGATTAAAGGTTACTGCAAATCTATCTTACTTACGATTGAATTGCCCCTTACGGATGTTAAACTGCCTTAACCAATGCCAAACAGCGTGTTAAATACTTTTGCTCCATCAGTGTTTCCCAGCCTTGGGCTACAAGCTCTTTCCGGGTGTGGCATCATTCCATACACGTTGCCAGCCCTGTTTCTGATTCCTGCAATATTGTTTATCGTTCCATTAGGGTTTGCTTCTTCAGTTACTTCGCCATTAGCTCCGCAGTACCTATATAAAACCTGGTTATGGGCATCTAATTGTTGCAGCACTTCTTCACTGGCATGGTAGCGCCCTTCACCATGCGCAATAGGAATTTTCAGTGCTTTGCCGGCAGCGTCTTTTATAAAAACATTTTTGCAAATAAATTTTTGATTGGCATTTCGTAGGAGTATGCCTGGCAATAAGCCGCTTTCACACAATATCTGGAAGCCGTTACAAACACCCAATACTTTACCCCCTCTATTGGCAAATTCTACAACACTTTGCATCATGGGACTAAAGCGTGCAATGGCGCCGCAACGTAGGTAATCACCGTAACTAAATCCGCCTGGCAGCACCATACAATCTTCTGTAGAAAATTGGCTAATGTCTTTATCCTTGTGCCATAATAGAACTACCTCCTGCTTCAAATCTGTTTGCAGGGTTTCTATCATGTCCCGGTCGCAATTAGAACCCGGAAAAACTACCACACCAAATTTCATATAATTTGTTTGATTAATGAGAGCAGCAAAAATACGACTCCAACAGGAATAATCAGGTGAAATAACCAACCGCAACAGCAATGCCCACCATTCCCCAATGTATTAAAAGAGGGAACCATTTTTTATCCGGGTAATAGAACGCACTCGAAACGAGCAAGGCTAACGGTACTGCCATCAAGATCCAGTTAGCAAAACTGCCGGCAGAGTTAATAAAGGGAATAAGCAGTGCCCCTAACAAATAAAGATAAATTAACTGCCAGCTTTTACGAGTTTGTACAATCTGCCTGCGCATGTTGCGCTGCACAAAATAAGTACCCAGCATGGTAGTTAAAAGTAGCACCGCCATGATGGCCATTGCCCACCTGCCATGCTCAAAAACGGGATATTTAGCAAGCGCTAGCGGCAACCGGTAGGTATTCCACTGCCCGGTGAGAAAAAGCCATGAGACGAAAAAATAAAATGCTGTGCATATTCCGATTAAACCTATGAGCCATTCATTTAATTTGAAGGGTCTTGTTATGGCTATGCCCACAATGAGCAAGAAGCTGAACAGAATGCCCGGATAGTAAATGAAACATGCAACTCCTATACTAAGCCCAAGATTATAAATGGTCGTTTTTGGGCTAATGTTATTGTGCAGCGTACATAATTTACTCCACACCCAAATTAAAATAGTACTTACTATAAGTGTTGCAGACAATGCAAACCAGGCGCTGAATAAGGAAGTGATAAGTAGGTACGACATACCTACGAGGTAGGTTGGCCTTTGAAACATGCGCTGATCGTTCACCACTTTATTAAAACCGATTGCCTGCAGGTACAACAGCACGAAACTTAGGATACTAAAAAGGATGGGTGCATTAGAAAAAACTGTTTTCATCCAAATGATGAAAGAGCTGTACAAAGGCCCGTCCGCACTTTGCAATTGCGGTAATTGTGGGTTTAAAAAAATAGGGAGCTTTAGCACAAAACCATACATCAACAGCAAGAAATTGTTAGAAGGATTGTTGGCTTTAAAAGTGCCCGTCACTATGTATCTATATTAAAATGATTATGAGATGATGCAGATGCAAAAATGATGAATTAAAAAGAAGGTAAAAAATTTAAGATATGCCATGAGGTAGAGCTATGCTATAAAAAAAGAAAGCAGGGAGCGGTGCTAGAAATCAACTTTAGCAAAGCACAAATTTCCCCGGTACACGCAAGGCACGATCATTTGCCTGGCGCCTACCTGTTTTGCAAGCCGGGGCATAAACTGATAGCCCCGCTCTCTTGTCTTCAACGTGGGGTACCGGTATAATTTTCCGTAGGTAGATATACTCTGGTTGCTTATAGTTTGAGTATTCCTTTCTTTTTCTATGTAAAGAAAATTTATTTCACCCCCTACGTTCATTGTACCAAAAGATAGGAAGCTATCATCGTCGTCGTCTGTTTGTTTTTTTAAGATCACATTACTCCAACTTATTTTTAAAGAGCTGTCTATACTCATAATTAAAATGTTGTCGTAGTAATATCTAATACTCCTTGCATTATTAAAACTGTTGAAGCGGTTGTATCGGTAGTAAGGGCTGTTCCAATTGTAGTAGCTGTCGCCCATCGTGTAGGGATTGCCATACAGGTAATCCCAGCGGTTCCAGGAATTGTTATTGCCAAGGCTTTGTGTAGAATAATCTTCTGCCACCAACACATAGCCGCCATCTCTTTTTACAAACGTATTGCGTAGAAACAAGTTATCAAAAGCGTATCTGAACTGGCTGGAAGAATTAATCTTATAACGTAGTGAATCATCGAACCGGTTAAAAACTGCTTTTACTGAATCTGTTTCCTTGCTGAGAAGTGCAGAAAAAAGTCCTTCAATACTTCCTGATCTTTTACTTTGGTAGTAGAAGGAATTGATTATATAATTGTTATTGCGATTATCGATCTTAATTTGTACACCATCTATAAATTTATTTTGAAGGTTGATGGCTGTAGACCTGAAGCTATTAGAGCGAAGTTTATTGGTAATCACTTCAAGCTCTTCTATATTTTCCCGTGAGTTGGGCTTGATTTCTTTGGTAAAAAAAATGGTGCCATCATTGGCGATCTGAAAAGGGCTGAACAATTCACGCCGTTCGTTAAAGGGAACAAGAGATCGGGTGCTGTCCTGCAATTGTAGATCCTGGTTGTATAATTTTGTAACCACGTGCAGCTGTTCGTTTTTTTCCTGCAACTTATACACCAACACATACTTTTTGTCTTCACTAAAAATGGTACTATAAATATCTGTGCCAGATAGAATTCCAATTCTCGTGGTATCGATCTTCAACACTGGTGCCATCATTTTCCCCATTGCATCCATCTTCATTGCTTCACAATAAAGTATCCCGTTTCTTTTATACTGATAAACCATCAGAAAATAATCAGGGTAAGTCACAAAATCTACATTCAAAATTTTATCAGGTATCTCTTTCAAGCGCTCATTGCTTAGTTCGGTCATATCTTTATCAAACACCTGGATAATATTTTTATCTCTAATATTTTTAAAAACAACAAAATTGGAACCTACTCTTCCCAATATTTCAAAATTGGCATCTCTTGCAGTTTCTGAATGAACCACGGAGTAGGTGATATTTTGTGCAATCAGCGGTTGGGCAGCTATAATATACATCGTCGAACAAAGGAGCAAGCTTAATCGTTTCATATTCTGATACATTTAGATAAATTTACGGAGAAAAGAGTTTGGCCTTCCCGTTTGTTTAGTTAAAAAACGTTCTTACTTCTTCAACTGATTAAATGATACTTTTATAAATGCATACAATTTTAATTACCGGCGGTACCGGGCTTGTAGGAAAAGCACTAAGCGCTCACCTGGTTTCCAAAGGTCACCAGGTAATAATCCTCACACGAACACTTCCTAAAGAAAAAAAGGATGGCCCCATTCAGTTTGCATTATGGAATGTAAAAAAACAAACTATAGATTTGCAGGCATTGCAAAGTGCAGACTACATTGTACACCTCGCAGGTGCAGGGGTGGTAGATAAAAAGTGGACCGACGAATATAAAAAGGAAATTATTACGAGTAGAACTGAAAGCAGTGCTTTACTGGTAAACAGTCTGAAAACAAATAGCCATAAAGTAAAAGCTATTGTGAGCGCATCGGCCATTGGCTGGTATGGAGAAGATAAACAAGCTGGTTTTGCATTTACTGAAGATGATCCCGCAGACGCTGGATTTTTAGGAGAAACCTGTCGGCTATGGGAAGATAGTATTGAACCTGCCACCCAACTTGGCATTCGGGTTTGTAAAATAAGGACTGGTATTGTGTTGAGTAATGACGGCGGTGCATTGGCTGAGTTTAAAAAACCAATTGCACTTGGCGTTGCCGGCATATTGGGTAATGGAAAACAAATTGTTAGCTGGATACACATAACAGACCTCTGCCGAATATTTGAACATGCCATTGTTAAGGATGACTTACACGGCGCTTATAACGCTGTAGCCCCAGCGCCTGTAAGTAACAAAGAGCTCACGATGCAACTTGCACAATTGATGAAAGGAAGTTTCTTTATACCCATGCACGTACCGGGTTTTGTATTAAAATTGATGTTGGGCACCAGGAGTGTAGAAGTACTAAAGAGCACCACAGTAAGTTGTAAGAAAATTCAACAATCCGGTTTCACATTCTTATATCCTGGTATAAAGCCGGCATTGCAGGAGTTAACCGGAAAACAATAACTGCAGATCGACTGACTCTTATTTTTATAAGTCGGAGTCAACGAATTTTTTGCGGCTTAGCCAGATGAACATGGCCAGGTAGAAAACTGCAAACCCAATTACTACCCAGTGATAATCTGAAGGCAATGCAGACTTTGCAATTGACTTTAATGGATTGTCGGGGAATGTTAGTAATCCGTCAGAGGCATTCATAGGTAAGTAATCGCCCATACTCCCAAGGTCGGCAACGCCATCTTTTTTTAGCTTCATGCTCCATACATCTAACAACTGCGAAATAATATTTTCTGCCCCCAGGTAAATAAAATAAAGTCCGATGGCAAAGCCGGTACGCCTGATGAGAACAGATACCAACACTGCAATCATGTTGTAAGAAAATGATTTTAATAAAAAGTACCCCACATGATCAAACCCATTCGTCGAAAAATTGGTGGCGGAGAATATTGCAAATATGCTGGCGGTGAGCAGGACCAAAACTGTACTTAAAATCGAAACAATCAGGGCCAAAGCAATTTTTACATCTACAAATTGTTGCCGGCTCCAGCCATCTATAATGTTTTGTCGGCTCGTACGAAAACTAAATTCATTTGTTATTAAAATGATGATGAGCAGTGCGGGTAGTATCAAAAGAAACCCCGTAGCATAGCTGGTAGTTTGCCAGGTATTTTCAAATGAATACGGATTGAAAGAAGACACCATGCCCACCGGACTGATATTGCCTACAATATTTTTATTAACGCTGTAAACAATGTAATTCGTAAGCACCACGCCTACTACAAAGAAAATACTAAGCACTTTGAAAACAGTATAATTTTTTATTTTAAGCCACTCTATTTTAAGTAAAGATTGCATGCTGGTGTTTTTTGGTAAAGAGAGAGTTTGATTGTATCAGGATGTGCTGCTGCAGTATGCTTAGTTAGTGAGCTCAAAGAATTTGCTTTCGAGGCTTTTCTTTTTCATTTGTAGATGATTTAAGGTAACGCCTTTGCCAAAACAAAACGAGTTGATTTGTGCAAGGTTTACCTGCCCACGTGGATAGTACAAACAAACTGTTGTGGCCTCCCTGGTTTTCTTAACGACACCGGGTAAGCCAAGCAATGCTTCGTTTAGCTTTTCAAGATCGTCTGAAGCTAGTTCCACAATGTCTTCGTGCACAAATATTTCGTTTACATTGCCAGATGCCATCAAATCCCCTTGTTTTAAAATAGCGACATGCGTGCAAACTTTTTCTACTTCATCAAGCATATGGCTGGCCATGATAATGGTTTTACCGTCTTTAGATAATGTCTTGATCAGGTCTCTTATCTCGGCAATGCCTACGGGGTCAAGGCCGTTGGTGGGTTCATCAAATACCAATACATCGGGGTTACCAAGCAGGGCCGCACCAATTGCTAAGCGCTGTTTCATACCCAGTGAGTAAGAGCTAAAAGGAGAATCTTTGCGGTGCGTTAGATTTACTACCTCCAATACACGATCTATATCTTCTGCCCCGTGTCCTTTAATAGCAGCAGCTATTTTCAAGTTCTGTACGGCACTTAAATAATGATAAAAATTAGGCGTCTCAAGTAGAGTACCTATATGCTTTCGATGGGCATCTGTAGGCTCCTCATCAAAAAGTTTGTATCCACCGCCGCTGGCCTTTAGCACGCTCATAATGATACCTAGCAGTGTAGTTTTACCGCTGCCATTGGGGCCTAAAATTCCAAAGACGCTTCCTTCAGGAACATTAAAGCTGATTCCTTTTAAAGCCTTGATAACACCGTAGCTTTTAGATAAATTTTCAACACTGAGTATGGGCATCTTTATTTTTATTTGTGATGGTCAAGATAACAGATTTTCGCAGCTGGCAAATAAACTAAATGATAAATGGTTTTTATAACGATCCATGCTTATCGTGCCACACAGAGCTAAATTCTCCCACCACTGCCCTGCTGTTGCGTTTTGAAAACTTTTTTGCAAGATGCAGATCGTCGATATCTGTTTGTAAAACTTTTCTAAAAAAGGGATTGAGGGTACCGCCTTTGTTGGCCGGGGCCGCTTCAGGATCGTATTGAAATTGAGGGTCGGTAATTGTGCCTCTTGGATACATGATGCCGGGAATTCCCCTGCCCCTAATGTCTAGATCTAACGGATGATCAAGGCCAAGTGTGTGGCCAAACTCGTGGGCAGCCGTTGTAGAATTGTTTAAAAGATTATCAAGTTTGAAATACCCCGTATTGCAACCCAGGCCATCAACAAAGGAAATATGAAGATCGCTGAAGGCTTCAATTCTAAAATAATTATTCAGAGGGTTATCGTTTTGATGAATGTCTACAGGCCGCAATTGTGGTGCGTACAATCCCTGCATTTTAAATTGAAAGCGGTAAGGGATGTTTTGAAAATAAACTGTTGCTGCGGGCTCATTCCAATGGCTTTCAATGTCTGCTGCCACCTCACGGCATAGCTTTTCTGTTGCGGCATTGCCATATAAAATAATGGTTGCCCGCAGGGAGATACGTTGATTGTCTACATCCAGCTCTGCAATACCCATAATTTTCCTTTTAAGTGAAACTGTAACCAGTATTCGTTTCCTGC
This sequence comes from Chitinophagaceae bacterium, assembly GCA_043737055.1. Taxonomy (GTDB): domain Bacteria; phylum Bacteroidota; class Bacteroidia; order Chitinophagales; family Chitinophagaceae; genus Ferruginibacter. The sequence continues at coordinate 8,626 of JAYTBG010000303.1, forward strand.
ACTTCTACCAAATATAGAA
>JAYTBG010000304.1:0-3537 GCA_043737055.1 Chitinophagaceae bacterium
GTAAACACCTGCCTTACTCAGCTCCGCAAAAAGAAAGAGACTATGGTAGACATTGAAAACAGTCATTTCATTATGCTGCCCGATGACGTCAATACCAGGGAACAGGAAGTGCAGCTATTGTATAAATGCATCAGCCAATTACCGGAAACAGATCGGTTGGTTATAACAATGGTATTAGAAGAAACGCCATATGAGGAAATTGCCAGCATTACTGGTATTACAGAAAACAACCTGAGGGTAAAAATTCACAGGATTAAAAAACAACTCACCCAAATCTATAACGGTTATGAAAGACTTTGATTCATTAAAGAATATTTGGCAGGAGCCGAACCCGGCGGAACAAACCCCGACAGTAATTAGCATTGGTAAAACTTCAAAAACAGTAAAAATGAAACTACAAAAACAACAACTTGGAGGCGCCATAGTATTGGTGCTAACAGCCTTATTAATTGCCGCTTTGGCCATCTTTGGCGGGTTTAACTTTACCCACTGGTATACTTATGGGGGCATGGTACTTATCTGCATCGTTTGCCTTGCACAGGCCGGACTAATGTACAGCCTTTATAAAAAAATAAGCACCATCAATGAAACTTCAGCCCCAGCAGCTCACCTTAAACAGTGGGAAGCGTATTACGATCTCAGGAAGAAACAAAATAAGTGGAACATGCCGCTGTATTATATTCTACTTAATATTGCCATGGGCATTTACCTTGTAGAAGTTCTTACCGGCAGGCCAGTACTGAATGTGTCCATCTTTATTGCAGTTTATGTTGGCTGGATGCTCTTTACTTATTTCTATTTAGGAAAAAGAAACATAAGGAAAGAAGATGAACGATTGAATCGGATTGTTGGGGAATTAAAATTAATAGAATCGCAATTAAAAAATCCTGCTTAAAAAATGTTGCTGTTTCTAACAGCGGCATTTTTTTTACCTGTTCATGTCAGGGCGAAATTTACTGCGGCCTGCACATGAATAAGCGTTGTATCAAAAACAGGAATCGATACATCTGACTGTTTAATTAATATAGGAATCTCGGTACAACCAAGAATAATTCCCTGCACATCCTTTTGCCGAAGACTTTCAATGATCAGCAAAAATCTTTCTTTTGCTTCCGCAGTAAAAATTGCTTTGCCCATTTCTTCATAAATAGCATGGTTTATAAATTCAATGTCTTCAACAGGGGGTATAATTGTTTCGATACGCTTTTCAGCAAGTTTATTTTTATAAAAATCCATTTGCATTATACCTGGTTCCCAGCAAGGCAACTTTGGTCAGTTTTTTTTGAGTGATGGCATTAGCAGTCACTTCTGCAATATGTATAAGAGGAATATTGATGGAAGCCTGAACTTTATCAGCAACGTAGTGCATGGTATTGGCACCAATTAAAATGCAATCTGCACCGGCTTGCTCCAATGTTTGTGCAGCGTTGCACATAATTGCCGCAATGCTATCCCAATCTCCAATGAATGTAAGCGCTTTAATTTCCTCAAAGTTCAGCGAGTTCATCAGCAATTTACATGAGCTCATAGCACCCAGTCTTTCGTTTGTTAGCTGGTTAAGCATACGATAATAATCCATAGTGGAGAGCCATGTAATGCCACCGATTAAACCAATTGTTTTCATGGGCTGAAGATAAATAAAACAGTATGAAGCCCTGTTGATTTGTTCCCTCGCCGGAATCTTTCTGTTTTTAATATTAACATAGTTATAAAATAAGAACCTCTTCTATTAACAAAATGTTTTAAAAGTAGCTGCCTATTTTCGATATAACAAAACTAAACTTATGATGAAAGTTCTACTCCTCTGTGTGTTATCGATGTCCATATCACAAGCTTTTTGCCAACAGGATTCTTTACTCAGAAATTTCAAATTCAGGATAAGCAAATTCAGGGCTTTGAGTTTTGGCCTTGGTGGAGGCGCTAACTACAACAATACTGATTATCCTGCTGGCGTATCAGAAAATTCAAACGGGGGTGGTGCAATTGGAATAGGGTATTTTACAACGAAAAGCACTGACAGAATTCTAAGTACTCAATCGTCATCGCTCAACAGCAACTACTCCCAGGGCAAGGGTACAACCAACGTTGCACCTAATAAATTTAAAAACTTTTCTGCAGCGTCTGGTATTCGGACACTGAATAAATGGTTCTCAAAAAATAAATTTATAGAATTAGGTGCGGACGGCTATGGTAGCAGCAGCAGAGGTGAGTACAATACTAAAAATGCTCCTGAAATTTCAAGACAAAACTATGACGAGTACTCGATTGCACTCAATACGGGAATAGGCATTGGCAGGCTTGAAAATATTACGGATATGCAAAACGCACTTTGGCTAAACAAGGCCCTGGAGAAATCAAATAGCCTTGATCGTCCGCTATCTGCAGCAGAATTGCATGAACTTGGCAGGTCGATTACCAAAGCGAACAATACCCGTGTACTGGATAGCCGAAAAAGAATTCAGTTTGCCCTCGAAACGGTGGACAGCTTCTTTCAAAAGAATAACCTGCTATCCAAAGCAGATATTAAATACTTCAGCAACCTGAATGATATTTTGTTTTTTGCCTTTAATAATTACCGGTTGTCGGGAACAGAAAAGTTTATCAGGCTAACCCCTGTCATATCTGATTATAGGAACGATAACTCTCAAAATAATACTGCACAAAAATTTGAGGAAAGGGCCCTAATTAAGTCGCTTAATTTTTCTGTGGGTATAAACAAACATGTTCCTTTAAATCTTGCTCATCAAAATAATTTTGGCGCAGCACTGCAATTAAACTACATCGAGCAAGATTATTCAAACAGGTTCTTTACATCGGGAACCATCACGAATGAATTGAAAAATAGTGCTACCAGGAAACAGGCAGCCCTGGATTTATTTTTTGAGCACGCCATCTACCCAAATACGAGAACGGCAGTAAACATTAGGATGCAGACGCTGTCTGGTATTGAAGAGCTTGAGAAAAATACCGAATTTTTTGGATCGGCAAGAGTTGACGGAGACTTTAATTATTTTATAAGCTATAGAACAAGACTGAATTTTGGCCTTGGTGCATTTTACCAACATAACACACGTGAACAATATCGCTACATGGGTTTGCTACCCAATACCCTTCAGCTTTTTGTAAATGCCGGCATAAGCGTAAATATGTAGATCCCTTGAAAATGAATATGGCCGGTAGTAAAAATTTACTCCGGCCATTAATATTAATCATTCTAAATTATTCTCCTACAACTTCTTCTTTCCGCTTTCTAAACTTTTTCGGATCGCCCCCATCCCCGACCGTACCGGCACGGGCGGACATCTGCACAATAGCAGGATAAAATTTTCCCATCACATCAACCAATGTTGTCTGGCTTTGCATTACCTCGTGAATATCCTTGTAGGCAAATGGCGCTTCATCCAATCCTCCACCTATTAATTTTACGCCATAGTTTTGTAATTCTTTTCGCCATGCCTCATGAGTAATATTTGCCAGCGCTTTGGTACGGCTCATTTTTCTACCTGCTCCATGAGCCGCAGAGTTTAGAGAAGCAGT
>JAYTBG010000305.1:0-18994 GCA_043737055.1 Chitinophagaceae bacterium
CTACAAGTGCGGTAGAATCGTTGCCCGGGCTCGTGGTTCCAGTCAACCTCAACTCCGTAATGTCACCAGCTTTTTGTTGTTCCTTTTTTTGGCTGGCCAGGCTCCCCATTATACCCATGTAGGTATTCAACTGTTTCAAACTATTGGTCGATTTATCCAAGAGATTAATTTCTACATGTTGACTTAGGCCATCGTTTTTAAAATTGCCGCCGCTAATCATGATGTTATCCCATATTTTTGCCGATGCATCGATAGCCGCCTGCGAAAGGCTGTCTTTAGAAGAGCTACCCTGGGCACTGTTAATGATGTACTGCAGGTTTACATAGCCGGCTATTGGCCCTTCAACTATTTTCTTGTAAAGATCAACTGTGTTCCCCGTTGGTTTGGTTGCAAACTGGTCAACAGATGCCTGGTTATTACCAATAGAAAAATATTGTTCGTTATAGTTGAAAAACAGTGGGCTATTTATTTTTCCAGAAACCTCGCTACCGAATTTCTTTCCGGCGGCAACTAGTTTATCGAAAGATGGTTTGTCTTTTACAGAGGTTGCAAAAAAGATGTTGGCTATGCTTTTTCCACTGCTGTCACTTCTTAAATCGCTCACTGAAAAAATTAGGTCACCTTTATTAGCTTTAATAAAATCATCCAACGTAAATCCAAACATCGGCGCACCGAGGCTCACCAAACCTTCCAGGCCAGTTATTTTTGCAAACTCCTTCAGTCCTTCCGGTTGAAAATTCATGGCCATGAAAATGGCTATGTTCTTTGCGGGAAGTCGTTTCAGCAGATCATCATTTATTTTAGTGCCTGCATATTTTTTCCAGAGATTGGTCATTTCCTTACCAGCATAAAACATCATGTCAACATCAATCTTTCCATCTGCAAAATTTGCTGAACCCGTTGCTACTGCCCCTTCGGTAAGTTTACTAAAATTGATCATGTTCATTCCGGGCATTCCAGGCATACCAGCATTCATTTTGCTCATACCCTCTATGTTTACATAAAAATGCATGTCGGCTTTGTCTGAAACAAGCTTACCGAAACGCTCGTTTTTGCCCAAGCTGTTGTCTTCGGTAAGACTATGCAGTAGTGAGGCAGTTTGCACTCCATTGCGGGCTACTGTTGACACTAATTTCTGTGTTGTATCTATATTTAATTGCTTAAAAGCAGAGTCCATCCATGGGTTTTTAGGATAGGAAATCTTCCGCTCTGGTGCATCTGCAACTATAATAAACCTATTTTCTTTCCATGAAACCGTTACCTCATTGTTGCTCAAATAGTCTACCCCATCTTTTTGCGAAGCAGTGGCATTTTTAACCGAGGCAGTGTTATAGGCTTTGAATTTTGCTGCATCTTTTATGGTGCCTTCAAATGCTATATAAGAACCTGCAGAATCATTTACCATAAAGAATAGCAAATCATTTTTTGTATCTACTCCTGTGTTCTCCGGATTGTCTAAAGCAGATTTAGCAATGCTGCTAAGGCTGGTATCGGCATACATCAGCTTGAAGAGTTCATTTTGCTTGACGTTATCCCAGGGTAATTTTTGGTTGAGCGAAGCACCATTCACATGTGCTATCAATGATGCATCTGCCGGAATGTATCGGCCCTGGGTATTTGATTTTTTACAAGAGGCCATTGCCAACAGGGCAAACGCTGCAAGCAGCAGGGTGGGAATTTTTCTAAAGAGCATAAATATTATTTTAGATTGATACCAGTTTGGTTGATTGGTAACCTAAGCTATTGGTTAATTTTTGTAAAGAATTCTGCTAAACGGATAAGCGGTATATTTTGCTGAACAGATGTTTTTAAATTCTTTACCACCGCTTCTCCATGCTCTATTTCTTTGGTACCAATGATGACCACGTAAGGGATAAATTTCTTTTCAGCATATTTAAACTGTTTGTCCAATTTTGCAGGCTCATGAAAAATTTCGCAGGCAATGCCCTGCTCTCTCAGCATCTGCATATGCTTTAATGCATGCAAGCTTTCATTTGCACCCATGTTAAAAAATAATGCCTGGCTGCCAGCCCGCAGGTCAGGGGGAAAAAGGTCCAGCTCCTCCAGCACATCGTAAATACGATCTACCCCAAAACTTATGCCTACACCAGGTATGCCGGGCACGCCAAACAATCCGGTAAGGTCATCGTATCGGCCACCTCCGCCTATGCTTCCCATCTTCACAGCGTCAGAAGCTTTGGCTTCAAAAATAATCCCCGTGTAATAATTAAGGCCTCGTGCAAGGGTTAGGTCAAGAGAGATATTGGTATTTTTTGTTTGGGCTAACACAAAGGAGATTTCCTCCATGCCTTTTTGGGCCGTTGCGTTGCCGGCAAAAAGTTTTTGTATGGCTGCAAGCTTTTCTTCGTTGCCGCCTGCAATGGTCAGGTAATTTTCTACGGTTGTTATTTGCGTAGTGTCAAGGCCTTTTAAGTTCAGTTCTTCTTTTACTTTATCTATCCCTATCTTATCAAGCTTGTCTATAGCGATGGCCATGTCTGTTAGCTTATCGCTTCCACCGCAGAGTTCTGCAAGTGCAGCCAGTATTTTCCTGCTATTGATTTTTAGGGCGTAATCTTTAAGTCCCATTTTGCTAAAAGCCATGTGGTAGATGTTGCAAAGCTCCACTTCGTTGATAAGAGACTTGCTGCCCACTATATCCGCATCACATTGAGTGAACTCCCGGTAGCGACCTTTTTGTGGTCTGTCTGCTCGCCATACCGGCTGCACCTGGTAGCGTTTATAGGGGAACGTTAGCTGGCCATGGTTCATTGCCACGTAACGTGCAAAGGGAATGGTAAGATCGTATTTTAAAGCCCTCTCTGTAAGCTCTGCGGTATTCTTACCTTCCATCAATTTATCAAAACCAAGCTTTGCTTTGTCCGTATTTTTTGGATCGTTCAATCCGTTATTAAGAATTTTAAAAATGAGTTTGTCTCCCTCTTCGCCATACTTACCCATCAGGGTATCCAGGTTTTCCATAGCAGGAGTTTCCAGGGGCTCAAAGCCATAAAGCCGGAACACAGCCCGTATGGTATCTAAGATGAAAGTCCTTTTATAAAGTGTTGCGGCGGAAAAATCCCTGGTGCCCTGTGGTATGCTCGGTTTAGACATTATGCTTGCTGCTGTTTGCGGTTACCAAATATTTTTCTACAATACTTTCGCAGGTTTCATCAATAAGGGCGTACACATCATGATAGCCATCCTCATCGCCATACCAGGGGTCGGGCACATCTCGTGACTGCCCGGGGTACAGCTCGTCTAAAAACAATTTAATATTTGTTTCCTTCATACCGGGACCGGCAATTTTGCGAATGTCATTTAATACGTCTGCAGCCATAGCATAAATAAAGTCATACTCTTCTATATCTCTGCTGCTAAACTTGCGTGCTACCTGATCGCAGATATTTACGCCATTGGCTTTGGCCACTTTTTGGCTAAGATGGTGGGGTGCCTCACCCACATGAAAGCCGTTGGTGCCGGCACTTTCTATCACCCAATCAAGTCCCGCGGCATCTGCTTTCTTTTTTAGAATGCCCTCTGCCAACGGGCTCCTGCAAATATTTCCCAGGCAAACCATTAAAATTTTCATTGCGCAAAGATAAAGCTTGAGCGATTACTTAAAAATGGCGAACGGCTTAATGACGAGGCATGCTCCTGCCTGCAAAGATTATGTGATCAGGGGGCACCAACAGCTAGTTGTTTCGGAGCGGGAAGTTAGTTATGGATTTCTTCTGTCATTTGCATCTTAATGTTATAAAACTGCCGAACAACACTTTCATTCACATTAAAAACTATCGATTATGAGAACAGACCAAATTTTATCTGCTGATTTAATTGACATTGTTTTTGAGAATCGAAACAAAACTTATGGTGCATACAACCTGCGCAAGTTTTATGGACAAAGGCTCGGCAAGGCGCTTGGACTTACGTTCTTGATGGCTGCACTGGCCTTCTTTGGGCTGAACTCGATGGGCATTAAAAAATCCTCGCTGGCAAAAGTGGAAATACCCGAACCACGTGTTGCCAGGATTTTTGAACCAATTCCACCCGCTGCACCCGTACCCCCAAAAGCAATCGCACCTGCGGCAAAACCAACAATTAAGGCACCAAGCCAGAAGCATCTGCAGAACATCGTTATCACCAAAGACGAAAAAAGCGCAACCATCCTGGCCAGGAACCTTGACAGTGTAGCTATTTCAGATCTGACACAGGCTGGCGATAAGGATCAAAAATTGTTGGTGAACGGGCCCGTGCCCGGGAAAGAAGTTGTGAAGCATGTCCCTGTTGCTGCACCTGCGGTAGATAAACTCACACCCATGGCGGTGGCAGAAGTAATGCCTGCCTTCCCTGGTGGTATGGAGGGCCTGCGTAAATTTTTACAAAAGAACCTCCACAACCCTGAGGCTATGGAAGCTGGCGAATTGGTATCTGTAAAAATAAAATTCGTGGTGGGCTACGATGGTAAGCTTCAATCTTTTGAGACCATAGAAGATGGTGGGCGTGTTTTCAACAATGAGGTTATCAGAGTATTAAAAAAGATGCCCACCTGGATACCTGGAAAGAGCAGGGGAGAGAATGTTTCCGTTTATTATACCATACCGGTAAAGTTTACCGGGGCCGACTAACTGTCTTATCATTTTATTTGTAAATTGCTTTTTCTAAAAATTGAAGTATGGCACTGGAAGAGTTTGAAAGAGAAGAACTGAGCGAAAAGGACAAGGGTTATGTGCGCATGAAAAGCATCATGGATTTTGGGATGGGTCTCGCCTGGCTTGCCATGGGAACTTTCCTGGTATTCATAAAGTATTTTGATACTGTGTTTAAAGCAAGGTTTGATGATCCCGCCATGAAGATCTTTGGGGGCGTCTGTATGCTGTACGGTTTGTTTAGATTTTATAGAGGTTACAAGAAAAACTATTTTACAGAAAGATGAGAAGTGCCAGTTTCAACAAAGTGCATGTATTGTATGTATGCATGCTGATATTTAATAGTTCTTGTGTTCCTGAAAAAGACGAAAAGCTATTGTACGATTCACCCACACATGGTACTATTCACATCAGCGTGGATGAATCTTTTAAACCTGTAATAGAAGAACAAATAAAAATGTACGAAGGCTCTTTCCCTGGCACTGACATCATCCCTCATTACAAACCGGAGGCGGAATGTTTGCGAGATCTGTTTAGAGATAGTAGTACAAGAACCATCATTATCACCAGAGGGCTGACAGCTAAAGAAGAAAAGTTTTTAAAAGATTCTCTTAGGTACTATCCTGCGTGGAATTCTGTAGCCACAGATGCAGTAGCAGTGGTGGTAAATTCTAAGAGCAACGATACCCTCTTTACCCTAAAAAGACTAGAAGATCAATTAAAAGGAAAAATTAACAGGAACCAGGAAATTGTTTTTGACGGGCTGAACGCCACCAGCACTGTACGTTTTATTGTTGACTCCGTTTTAAAGGGACAAAAGTTTGACACCTCAGTCGTAAAGGCTGCTGTTAATAGTAAAGAAGTACTTGACTATGTGGCGGCCAATGAAAATGCAATAGGCCTGGTTGGCATCAACTGGATTGGAAATCCTGAAAACCCAGAGCAGGTTAAAATGCTACAAAAAGTTAAGATTGCCTACGTCGATTGCATTGTATGTGCAGAAACGCCGTATGTAAAGCCAATGCAGCAAAGCATTACTACAAGGAGGTACCCGTTGGTACGAGGTTTGTATTATATCAACAAAGAAAACCACAACGGCCTTGGAACCGGTTTTGTATCTTTCCTGAAGAGCGAACGAGGCCAGTTAATTTTCAAAAGAGCATATTTGGGAACCGTGATGGATTTGGAGGTTCGGGCCGTTAAGCTCAATGAAAAAATCCCTGAAAATTAAATTAGGTCTTTAACTATACTTTATAGATTTTTATAGGATTGCAACAGTCAAACTACAAATTGAAAAATATGAGAAGAACAATCACTACAGGCATATTTCTTTTTGCCTCTATTCTTTTTGCCGGGTCTGCAATGGCGCAAACACTTGATGAGGGAAAGAAATTTATGTATTACGAAAGATTCAAGAGCGCAAAAGAAGTTTTTCAAAAACTTGTAGCCGCTAATCCTGCCAATGAAGAAGCAACTTATTGGTTGGGGCAAGCTGAAATTGGGTTAGAAAATGTCCCTGCTGCAAAGGCCTTGTACCAGGCAAAATTGTCTGCCACACCCAATAGCCCGCTGGTATTAGCAGGTATGGGCCATGTAGAACTTATGGAAGGTAAAACCCAGGATGCCCGCAGTCGTTTTGAAACTGCCATATCACTCAGCCAGGGTAAAAGTATCCCTGTATTGAATGCTGTAGGTTTTGCCAATGGCAATCCCGATAGTAAAAATGGTGACGCCGCTTATGCTATTGCAAAGTTGAAACAGGCTACTACCATTAAAAAGTTCAATGACCCTGAGGTTTATGCAAACCTTGGTGATGCTTACCGCAAATTTGCGGATGGTGGCAACGCAGTGTTGAGTTATCAATCAGCGCTGGCCCTTAACCCAAACTATGCACGTGCTATTTATAGAACGGGCCGGGTTTACCAAACACAGGGAGCAGCCCAGGAGCCTATCTTCATGAAATATTACAATGAGGCAGTGGCAAAAGACCCGGCATATGCACCAGTGTATGGCACTTTGTTTCAATATTTTTACGAAACCAACGTACCTCGCAGTGCTGAGTATCTTGACAAATTATTGGTTAACTCAGATGATGATCCTAAAGCATGCTCTTACAGAGCTTCTATAAAATATGCCCAGGGCTTATTTAACGAAGCCATTACACAAGCTAATTCATGTATAGCGGCTGAAGGCAACAACCCTTACATCAATCTTTTCAAGATAAAAGCCTTTGCTTATAATAGATTGAAGGATTCTATAAACGCTAAAGCCAGCTTTGAAGAATATTTTAAACGCCAGAATCCTGATAAAATTGAGGGTGGTGATTATTCTGCCTACGCAGCATTGTTGCTTAAATTTCCAGGAAATGAAGTAAGAGTAGGTGAACTTGTTAACAAAGCCGTTGCTCTGGATAGTGTAGAGGCGAATAAAGTGTCTTATCTTAAATCTCTGGCGGCCGCTTATGATGCACAAAAGCTATTTAAAGAGTCGGCAGACTGGTATAACAAAGTGTTATATGTGAAGACGAATTTCACCAACATAGATCTATACAATGCTGGTTATGCTTACTATCGTGCAAGTGTGTATGATTCGTCAGGTAAAATTTTCCAGAAATATGTAGATAAATATCCAAATGACATTTTTGGTTACTACATGATGGGTAATATTAGTGCCGCTGTAGATTCTACCAGCGAAAAAGGATTGGCAGCACCGTTCTATAAAAAAGTAATTGAGATTGCAGAATCAGATACTACAAAGCCGAATGCCAAGGCACGGTTACTCACAGCCTACAAATTTTTTATTGGCTATGAGTACAACGTCAAAAAAGACCAGGCTGCCGCACTCTCCTATGTAGAGAAAGGGTTGGCAATAGACCCATCAGATGCTCAGTTGATAACGTTTAAAGAAGTGATCAGCAAAAATGATCCTCGTAAGCCAGCAGCACCACCTCGCACTAAGCCTACTAAGCCAGCTGCAAAGAAGTAGTGGCCGAAAAAGATAAACAAAACCCCAAAAAGCCTGTTATGCCAATAGCAGGCTTTTTGTATTTATATTTTGATATTTGGGCATTGGATATTAGGGTTGCTGCATTACTTTTGCCGTTCAAACCGTTAAGAATTTTCTATGCAATTCTTTTTATTACAGGCTGGTACAGTAAACGATGCAAGCAACTACTTGCCCATCGCATTGCAGCTTTTATTTGCTATCGGGCTCGTTGCGCTAATCATTGTCGGCTCTAGTTTTTTAGGACCAAAACGAAAGACCGCAGACAAACTCCAAAATTTTGAAAGTGGAATAGACATTAAAGGAAATGCCCGGCAGCCTATGGCAATCAAATACTTTCTGGTTGCTATTTTATTTGTGTTGTTCGATGTGGAGGTAATCTTTTTCTACCCCTATGCAGTAAATTTTAGAGAGCTTGGCTGGGATGGGTTTAAAGCCGTTGTGTTATTCGTGGGACTGTTTATTACGGGCTTCATTTATATATTTAAAAAGGGTGCATTGAAGTGGGAGGAATAGAATACAAATTAGCTAATTAGCCAATCGGCTAATGTGGTAATTTTTTGAAACAGTTAGTTTTTAAAATATTGAAGTAAAGAACCAATTTAATGAATTAGCTCATTATGGAGTTAGCTAATTGTCACATTGGCTTATTATTAAATTATCAAATTTGCATTATGTCTCGTCCGGTACAATATAACACAACAGTAAAGTTTGAGGGAATTCCCGAGGGCTTCATGGGTGAAGGTTTCATGGCAAGCAATATGGAAAAAATTGTGGGGCTTGCCCGCAAAAATTCCATTTGGCCACTGCCGTTTGCCACAAGCTGCTGCGGTATTGAGTTCATGGCTACGGCTGCCAGTCATTACGATTTGGCCAGGTTTGGTGCAGAGCGTATGAGCTTCTCTCCACGCCAGTGTGATGTGTTACTCGTGATGGGAACAATTTCTAAAAAAATGGGCCCTGTGCTACGGCAGGTTTATTTGCAAATGGCGGAGCCCCGTTGGGTAATAGCTGTAGGTGCCTGCGCCAGCAGCGGAGGTATTTTTGATACCTATTCTGTATTGCAGGGAATAGACCAGGTAATACCGGTAGATGTGTATGTGCCGGGTTGCCCACCGAGACCTGAAGCGATGCTGGATGGTTTTATGAAAGTGCAGGAATTGGTGCTCAACGAAAACTTAAGAAGGCGCCACAGCGATCAATACAAAAACCTGCTGGCAGAATACGGAATACAGTAAGCAATGAGTTACATCGTAAGGCCAAAAACTATTTTTTACATGCCCTTGTAAGGGTCTAAGATCAAAAGCGAATAGCTTTATGTCAATTTCTAACGAAATAATAAAAACCAGTCTTATCGGGAAATTTGGCGAGCAACTCACAGACTGGCAAGAGCCCTATGGAATGCTCACTTTTACCGGTCCCAAAGAAATCAATCTTAAAGTGCTCCAGTTTTTGTTCGATGACGAAACGCTTCGGTTCCGGTTCCTTACCGACTTACAGGCTGTTCACTATCCCAACAACATAGGGAGCGAACTCGCTGTGGTGTATCACCTCCACAACTTGCAGGACAATATTCGGCTTCGCTTTAAGGTATTTACTAACATTGTACAGCCGGATGTTTTCAGTGCTACTGCATTGTATCAATCGGCAAATTTTATGGAAAGAGAGACCTACGATTTTTACGGTGTAAATTTTACAGGCCATCCCAATCTTATCAGGATATTAAATGTAGATGAGATGGATTACTTTCCTATGAGAAAGGAATTTCCGTTAGAAGACCAGACAAGGGTTGATAAAGATGATGACATGTTTGGTAGGTAGGAGCTAATAAGAACATTGCGGGCAACCATTTAATTAATACAATTAAATTCTCCTTTGTGGAGAAATGGCATGACAGACACTTCACATATTTTACTACCAGAGGGTTCCATAGAAAAGCAAACGACTACGCTTAACCTCGGCCCTACTCACCCCGCTACCCATGGCGTTTTTCAAAATATTCTTGAAATGGATGGAGAGCGCATTTTAAAAGCGACTTCCACTGTTGGCTACATTCACCGGGCTTTTGAAAAAATTGCTGAGCGCAGGCCGCTTTACCAGATTACACCCCTTACAGATAGGTTGAACTATTGCTCCTCTCCACTCAACAATATGGGATGGCACCTCACTTGCGAGAAATTGCTCGGGGTAAAAACGCCCAAGAGAGTAGACTATTTGCGCATCATCATCATGGAACTGGCCCGCATTTCCGATCATCTCATCTGCAATTCTATTGTAGGTGTAGACAGCGGCGCTTACACCGGCTTTCTTTATGTGATGCAGTTCAGGGAGTTGATTTACGAAATTTATGAAGAGGTGTGTGGTTCCCGCCTCACTACTAATATTGGTCGTATAGGTGGTTTCGAAAGAAACTTCACCAACACCGCATTTGAAAAATTAGAAAAATTCCTGGATCCGAAGACTGGCTACCCTGCACAGTTGAAAGAATTTGAAAACCTGTTTAACCGCAATCGCATCTTTATGGATCGCACTATTGGTTGCGGAGCGATTGCTGCCGACAGGGCGCTGAATTATGGCTTTACCGGCCCCAATCTTAGAGCAGCAGGTGTAGATTATGATGTAAGGGTGCATACTCCCTATAGCAGCTACGAAGATTTTGATTTTACGATACCTGTGGGTAAAACCGGAGATTGTTATGATAGATTCCTGGTGCGTAACGAAGAGATGTGGCAGAGCCTGAGCATTTTGAACCAGGCCTATAAAAAAGTGAAAGAATTTAAAGGGGCCGAAGCAGAAATATATCATGCAGATTCCCCGGCTTACTATCTGCCAGAGAAAAAAGATGTGTACACCAAAATGGAAGCATTGATCTATCACTTTAAAATTGTGATGGGCGAAACTGAAATGCCTGTTGGCGAAGTGTATAGTTCCATTGAAGCCGGTAACGGCGAACTTGGATTTTATCTTATTAGTGATGGCGGACGAACGCCGTACAGGTTGCATTTCAGACGGCCATGTTTTATTTACTACCAGGCCTACCCTGAGCTTATAAAAGGTGGTATGCTGAGTGATGCAATTATTACGATGAGTAGTTTAAATCTGATTGCCGGAGAATTGGATGCGTAGAGAATTAAAAAGTAAAAATTAAAAAAGAGAGGGCATGAAGCTTAATCGAAGCCCTTTTTGAATTTTTAATTTTGAATTTTGACTTATATGATAGCCTTTAACGAACAAAAACTTTCTAAAGTTTCAGAGATCATCAGCCGTTACCCGCAGGGTAAACAAAAAAGTGCTTTGTTGCCGGTACTTCATCTTGCGCAAAACGAATTTGGCGGATGGTTAGATGTGCCGGTTATGGATTATGTAGCAGGCCTTCTCAGCATAGAACCAATTGAAGTATACGAAGTAGCCAGCTTTTATAGCATGTACAATTTAAAACCTGTTGGCAAGCATTTATTTGAAGTTTGTCAAACCGGCCCTTGCATGCTAAATGGCAGCGATGATATTATAGATTACATCAAACAAAAACTAAACATCAGAGTAGGCGAAACGACTACTGATGGTATGTTTACCTTGAAAACAGTAGAGTGCCTCGGTGCCTGCGGGTATGCACCTATGATGCAGTATGGTAAAACCTACAGGGAACATCTTACTAAAGAAAGAGTAGATGGGATTATAGAGGAATGCAGAGCAAAATCAAATTAATGGGAATAACAGCTGCCATATTAAATGTAAGAGAACACCGTAAATCTGAGAAATTTGCCGAAGTAAATTTTTTAGTTGATAGTGGCGCTATTTACAGTTTGGTGCCTGGGAAAATTTTAGACCAATTGGATATTGAACCCTACCGGGAAATGAGTTTTTCTCTTGCTGATGGGTCAACATTAAAAAGAAGGGTATGCAGTGCATATTTCGAATTTGAGGGCGAAGGTGGACCGGCACCTGTGATTTATGGAGAGGAAGGCGATGAACCGTTATTGGGTGCAACAACCCTGGAATCGTTAGGACTTGTATTAAATCCTTTTACACGGACATTGCATGCACTGCGGATGTTGATGGCCAATTTAAAAAAATGAAAATTTTTATTACGATACTTTTTTTTGTATTTGGGTTCACTGCATTTGGTCAATCTAACGACATAATTAAATTAACTCAAACGCTCAAAGAATTCCACCAGGCGTTGGTAAAAAAGAATACGGTGTCTGTCAACCAGCAAACGGATAAAGCCTTGACCTATGGACATAGCAATGGCTGGATTGAAACCAAAACCGAACTAATTAAAAACCTGGAAACCGGTTACATCGCCTACCAGTCTTTTAAGGAGGATAGTATATCAATCAGTTTGAATGGCAATGTGGCAAGCGCCAGATTTATAGCTGACATCTCTGCTACATTAAATAATAAGGCTACTATCTATCACTTGAAAGTGCTGGAAGTTTGGATAAAGAAAGGAAACAGATGGGTCCTGTTTGCAAGGCAGTCAGTTAAAATCGATTAGAGTATATAATATCAATCCTTCTCTATGGAGAAGCACTAAGTGGGTTATATGAGTAAAAAACTATTATTAGAAAAAGCACATGTTGAAGGCATCCGCAGCTACGAAGTATACCGTCGTGAGGGTGGTTACAAAAGTGTGGAGAAAGCCCTGAAAATGTCCACCTCAGATGTAGTTGAAGAGGTTAAAAAAAGCGGTCTCCGAGGCCGCGGTGGTGCTGGTTTTCCTGCCGGCATGAAGTGGAGTTTTATTGCAAAGCCCGAAGGCATCCCCCGCCACCTTGTAGTAAATGCTGATGAGAGCGAGCCCGGTACGTTTAAAGACCGGTACCTCATGGAGTTCATCCCTCATATTTTGATCGAGGGCATGATCGTATCATCCTACGCCCTCGGCAGTAATACGAGTTACATCTACATTAGAGGTGAATACGACTGGGTAACTGATATCTTAGAAGCAGCCATTGCAGAAGCAAGGCTGGCAGGTTGGCTTGGTAATAACATTCAAGGCAGTGGATTCGACTGTGAAATTTATGTACATCGTGGTGCGGGCGCTTACATCTGCGGCGAGGAAACTGCACTCATTGAAAGCCTGGAAGGGAAGAGAGGCAACCCACGAATTAAGCCGCCGTTCCCGGCTGTAAAAGGCGTGTGGGACAGGCCAACTGTAGTAAACAATGTTGAAACTATTGCAGCAGTTGTACCTATCATCAATGAAGGTGGCGATGAGTATGCTAAAATTGGAGTAGGAAAATCAACTGGCACCAAACTAATTTCTGCCTGTGGCAATATCAACAAGCCGGGTGTTTACGAGATAGACATGACCATTAGTGTTGAAGAATTTATTTATAGCGATGAGTGGTGTGGCGGTATAGCCAATGGCAAAAAATTAAAAGCATGCATCCCAGGTGGGTCATCAGTTCCCATTCTACCTGCAAATTTATTATTAACTACAGCCAAGGGCGAGAAGCGAATGATGAATTATGAAAGCCTGAGCGATGGAGGCTTTGCCACAGGTAGCATGATGGGCAGCGGTGGCTTTATTGTATTGGACGAAGACCAGTGTGTTGTAAAAAATACTTTCACGCTGGCACGTTTTTATCGCCACGAAAGTTGCGGACAGTGCAGCCCATGTAGAGAAGGTACCGGGTGGATGGAGAAAATTCTTTTCAACCTGGAAAACGGAAAAGGAAAAATGAGTGATATCGATTTACTATGGGACATTCAGCGCAAGATTGAAGGAAACACTATTTGCCCGCTAGGCGATGCAGCTGCATGGCCGGTTGCTGCTGCTATCAGGCATTTTAGAGATGAATTTGAGTGGCATGTTACCAACCCTGAATTGTGTTTGACGGAAAATTTTGGTTTAAGACATTATGCTGATGAGATACATGTGCCGGTAGCAGTTTAGTTTCACACCAAGAGGACAAAGGAAACAGCGAAACAGAATATGAATGATGGCATCATCATACAAAGAGAGAATGAATTGGCGAAGGCTGCTCTTGATATTTGTTTCAGAGTTCATAAGCTCTATGGACCGGGATTATTTGAAAGTGTTTATGAAGAAATTATTTGTTATGAGCTACAAAAAGAAAATATCCTATTTGAGAGGCAAAAGCCAATTCCATTGATTCATCAGGAAATAAAAATGGAGATAGGTTATAGAGCAGATGTAGTATTAGAAAAGAAATTATTGCTTGAATTAAAGTCCATTGAAGTTTTAGCGGATATTCATTACAAGCAAGTACAGACATATCTAAAATTGGCAAACCTTAAATTAGGCTTATTAATAAATTTCAATGTTGTTTATTTAAAGGATGGAATTAAAAGAATTATAAATACGTATTAACCGTTGTGTTCATTGTCGTCGTTGTTTTCTTTGTGTGAAAAAAATATGGTAGAAGAAATAAAAAAAGAAGCACCATTAAACTTTAAGGTTACTATCGATAACATCACCATCGAAGTAACTCCAGGCACTAGTATACTACATGCTGCCCGAAACATTGGAGGAGATGTAGCGCCGCCGGCAATGTGTTACTACAGCAAGCTGCAGGGTAGCGGTGGTAAATGCCGCACCTGTTTGGTAGAAGTAGCAGCAGGCTCTACCGCCGATCCGAGGCCAATGCCCAAGTTGGTGGCTAGCTGCCGTACCAATGTAATGGATGGCATGATCGTAAAGAATATCACCAGCGAAAGAGTTTTAGACGCCCGGAATGGTGTTGTAGAATTTCTGCTCATTAACCATCCATTGGATTGTCCTATCTGCGACCAGGCCGGCGAGTGTCATCTTCAAGACCTTGGCTATGACCACGGAAAGGAAACCACCCGCTACCAGTTTGCACGCCGCACATTTGTGAGAGAAGATATTGGTCCTTACATTCAGTTGCATATGACGAGATGCATACTTTGCTATCGTTGCACTTATGTTGCCGATCAAATCACAAACAAGAGGGTTCACGGAATTGTAGACCGCGGCGACCATGCCGCTATTTCTACTTACATATCCAAAGCGATTGATAATGATTTTAGTGGGAATATGATTGACGTATGCCCGGTAGGTGCGCTAACAGACAGGACCTTTAGATTCAAAAACAGGGTTTGGTTTACCAAGCCAATAGATGCGCATCGCAATTGCGAAAACCAGGAGTGCTGCGGTAAAGCAACTTTATGGTTGCGGGGGCAGGAAGTTTTTAGAGTTACTGCCCGCAAAGATGAGTGGGGGGAGGTGCAGAGTTACGAAGGCAAAACCGGGTGGATCTGCAACACTTGTCGCTTCGATAAAAAAAATACATCAGATTGGGAGTTAGAAGGTCTCACGAATATTAGCCGCCATTCCGTAATAAGCGCTAACAAATACAAAGTGCTTGAAATGCCGAAAGAAACCCTAGGGGCTGTATTAGACGGACGAAAGCCAAGGATACTCATGAATATTCACAACATTAGTGAAGTTAATAAGCCGGGTGTAGAGCTAAGTGAATTACAGCGGCCAGCAACGTCGACAGACTTCAAGGCGCAGGATTAATTTAAACTAAGAGTAAAAAATAAGAAATGGGCACGACGCTTTTAGCAATTGATTTTGCACTTGTAGTGGAGAAACTGGTTTTGATCCTTATTGTAGTAATGAGTTCGCTTTTGATTGCCATGTACACCACTTTTGCAGAAAGGAAAGTAGCTGCCATTTTACAAGACAGGGTTGGACCCAATCGTGCCGGGCCCTTCGGATTGCTACAACCCCTAGCAGACGGGATGAAACTCTTTTTTAAAGAAGAGATCATACCAAATTTTTCTTCTAAATTTTTATTCATCCTTGGCCCGGGGCTGGCTATGCTCACTGCGATTATGACCAGTGCCGTAGTGCCATGGGGCAATACCGTAGAGCTGTTTGGCCGCACCATTGCCCTGCAAATAGCGGATGTCAATATCGGGATATTGTATGTGTTCGGTGTGGTGAGTCTGGGTGTGTATGGTATCATGATCGGAGGTTGGGCAAGCAATAACAAATTTTCTCTGATAGGAGCTTTGCGGGCCGCTTCGCAAATTATTAGCTACGAGTTGGCAATGGGTATTTCACTGATTGCCTTGCTCATGGTAACGGGTACGCTTAGCCTAAAAGAAATGGTACTGCAACAGCAGGAAGGATATTGGAATATTGTTTACCAACCGCTAGGTTTTTTTATCTTCCTCGTATGTGCCTTTGCAGAATGCAACAGGACCCCTTTCGATCTTGCAGAGGCCGAGAGTGAACTTATAGGTGGTTACCACACAGAGTACTCATCCATGAAACTGGGTTTCTATTTATTTTCTGAGTACATCAACATGTTCATCAGCAGCGTAATAATGGCCACACTCTTTTTTGGTGGCTACGATATGCCCTTTGTGAATGAAGCTAATTTTTCTCCCAACATTGCAGCAATGATTGGTATTGCAGCCTTAATGACAAAAGTGGTTGTGTTCATCTTCGTGTTCATGTGGGTACGTTGGACGATTCCAAGATTCAGGTACGATCAGTTGATGCATCTTGGCTGGAGAATTTTAATACCGCTGGCATTGTTCAATATGTTGGTAACCGGGGCCGTGATTTTATATTTTAATAA
This sequence comes from Chitinophagaceae bacterium, assembly GCA_043737055.1. Lineage (GTDB taxonomy): Bacteria > Bacteroidota > Bacteroidia > Chitinophagales > Chitinophagaceae > Ferruginibacter. The sequence goes on from JAYTBG010000305.1 coordinate 16,238, forward strand.
ATAGCAGCCAGGATAATTTTAATATTATTTTTGCAAACCTTTATAACATGCAGGCATTAACCAACAGAGTAAAAGTAGTGAGCCGGAAACCGATGAGTTTTATGGAAGGGTTGTACATTCCTGGAATCATCAAAGGCATGCTCATTACGTTCAGTCATATCTTTAAGAAAAAGCCTACCATCAATTACCCTGAAAAAACCAGGCCTTTTAGCCCGGTATTTCGTGGTTTGCAAATTCTAAATCGTGATGAGGAAGGAAGAGAGAATTGCACAGCCTGTGGCCTTTGTGCAGTAGCCTGCCCTGCAGAAGCCATCACCATGGAAGCCGCCGAAAGACAGGCGGGAGAAGAACATTTGTACAGGGAAGAAAAGTATGCAGCGAAGTACGAAATAAATATGCTCCGCTGTATTTTTTGCGGCCTATGCGAAGAGGCCTGTCCTAAAGATGCCATTTACCTCAGCGAGACTTTTACCCCGGCAGATTACCAGCGCAAACAATTTATTTACAACAAACAGGATTTATTGATACCACACCCACAAGAAGACCCTGAGGCTTATAAGAAAGCGCTGGGCAACCGGCCAAACAGGCAGGAGGTAAAATAGATCAACCCTTTCAACATGAGCGTCACTACTTTAATATTTATTTTATTATCTGCGATGGCGGTCGGCAGTGCCATTATGTTGCTGCTGAGCAAGAATGCTGTAAAAAGTATTCTGTGGTTGATCGTCGTATTCTTCGCTATCTCCGGCCATTATATTTTATTGAATGCACAATTTCTGGCCATTGTAAATATCATTGTATATGCCGGCGCCATTATGGTGCTGTTTCTTTTTGTGGTAATGCTGATGAATTTAAATGCCGAGGCAGAGCCGGTAAAAAATTACAGGCTGCATATCATTGGTATTGTATCGGGCGGATCACTATTACTCATCGTACTTGCTGCGCTGCTCCGAAACAACAGAACCCAGTTGGTGCAAATGAAGCTGGGCGATCAGGGATTGATAGAGAACCTGGGGAAAGTTCTTTTCACTAATTATGTATTGCCTTTTGAAATAGCCAGTGTATTGTTCTTAAGCGCCATGGTAGGTGCTGTGGTTTTAAGTAAGAAAAGCTAAACATGCTTCCTATGAAAAAAGCCATTCGTATTTTATCTTTCGGTTTACTGATGATTCTTTTTTCATCAAACTCTTCTTTTGCCCAGATTAAAATTGGGGATATCCCCATTGATATTGACGATCTTTTTAAACGGGCAAAAGTGTTGAAAGTCAAAAAAGGTTTTAGCCCAAGGTTTTTACTGGGCGAGCTGCAACTAAACAAGGTGGGGATATTGGGAGAAAAATTGAAAGGCGTAAAATTGCTTGGAGAAGTTTTTAGTAAGAAAAACATAGCACAGGTTACCAAACTTTACAAGACCTACAAAACCGGTTTAGTAGTATACAAGGTATTGGCGGGAGCTGGCGGTGCGGCTGCCATTTACAGTACAGTTCGTGGGATTACAGGTGATCAGAATTTTGATGCAACAGATGTAAAAGGGGTTCTTTACCCGGCATTAGGTACGTTAGCCACCGGAGTTATCACAAAGATCTTAACAAAAAAAGCTTCTTATAAAGCAGTAGATATTTTCAACGGAATTGCCCGGAAGAAAATAGAGGATATTTTTTCAATACAGCCGGCCTCATCAACCTTAGGCCTGGGTGTTTATGTGAAATTGTAAATCATGGATATAAAAGCATACATAGTTTTATCACTTACATTGTTTACTATTGGTATAATTGGGGTGCTCGTGCGGCGCAATGCTATCCTTGTATTTATGTGCATAGAGCTGATGTTAAATGCGGTGAACCTGCTAATGGTGGCGTTTTCTAAAATGCACGCTGCAAGCCCGGCTATGAAAGCCTCAGCAACCTATGCAAGCGATGCCCAGATTTTTGTTTTCTTTATTATGGTGGTAGCCGCCGCCGAAGTGAGTGTAGGCCTCGCCATTATTGTGATGCTATACAGGAACACGCATTCTGTAGATATTAATTTTTTAAACCGGTTAAAGAACTGATAACCTACTGCCAAAGGCAACATGCCGCGGCATAAATGGGTTAGACGCACTTAAATCTTATGAGTAATATTTTAGAATTTGTTTGGTTGATACCGGTGTTGCCATTGATCGGCTTTCTTATCAATGGTTTGGGTAGAAATAATTTGTCCAGGGGCCTTGCTGGCATGCTGGGAAGTGGCGTGGTGCTGGCATCTTTTATTATTAGCATACTGGTTTTTATCCAGGTTAAAAATGGTGTGAGTTTCGACAAAAGCTATTTCGATTTCATCAACATCAGCAGTTTACAGTTAGGCTTCGAGTTTAAAGTAGATGCGTTATCTTCTTTATTCCTTTTGATTATAACCGGTGTGGGGTTTTTAATACATGTGTACTCTACGGCTTACATGCACGATGAGCCGGCTAAGGATTTTGCTAAATACTTTTCCTACCTCAATCTTTTTGTTTTTTCTATGTTGCTGCTGGTAATGGGCGGAAACTTTGTAATCATGTTCATTGGCTGGGAAGGAGTAGGTCTTTGTTCATATCTGCTGATAGGGTATTGGTACAAAAAGGAAGAAAACACCGACGCTGCCAATAAAGCTTTCATCATGAATCGTATTGGTGATCTTGGTTTTTTATTGGCAGTGTTCTGGATTACAGCAAAACTAGGTTCAGTAAATTATGATGTTGTTTTTTCTGCTGCCAGCCTTGCTAAGTTTTCAGCAACC
>JAYTBG010000306.1:0-42917 GCA_043737055.1 Chitinophagaceae bacterium
CGCAAAAACTTTTGTTGCCAACTCAGCCTCGAGCGGTTTAACAGGGACAAAAAAAGAAACATGCTTACCAGGACCGGAATGCTGCCCCCTAAACTAGCAACAAAACTGGCTGGTGCAATGGCCACACCAAAGCTTTGCTCTTGTATAAATACATACAATGAAATGCCGACTGCGAAGAAAGCCGCAGTGAAAACCCAAATACGAAGGGCGATAGAAGCAGATGTAAATTGTGGACTCATTGTATAAAAAGTACTTTGTTTTTCAAAGTGTAGGTTCAAAAAAATTTACTTTGTTGAGTTAATCATTTTTTCAAGAGCATCTATATGAGCCCTAAACGCTTTATCGCCCGCTTTAGTAATGGCATAAGTTGTGTTGGTCTTACGGCCAATAAAACCCTTCTCTACTTTCACGAATTTATTTTCTTCTAAGGCTTTTAGATGGCTGGCCAGGTTCCCGTCTGTTATTTGCAGCAATTCTTTCAAATCATTAAAATTTACTGCGTCGTTTACCATAAGCGCACTCATGATGCCCAACCTGACACGGCTGTCAAAAAGCTTATTTAAATTGTTGATCGGATTCACGTGGTTCGTTTTATCAGGCCTGCTTTTTTTCGTACTTCAAATACATGTACACACCATAAGCAATATGCAACAAGCCAAAGCCTACAGCCCAAAAATAGAGGCCATATCCTACAAAGAAAAGACTGATGAGCCCGAGAAAAATTTCACTGTACCCCAGATAACGGATTTCGTCAAGTGTATATTTGCTTGCGTTAATTAATGCAAGACCATAAAACAACAAACAGCCCGGTGCCACAAGGCCGAACGTACCATATTGCACGAGGGTCGCTAAAAAAGCACCGCCTACAAACAGTGGTACACAAACGTTTAACATGAGACGCTTGGCAGCCTTGCCCCAGATAGGAATACCTTCTCTGCTACTTTTAAGATAGGTGAAAAGAAATGCCGTAATAGTAGCTGCCAATAAGGTGGCCATCGCAATCCAAAATAACCAATGGTTCAATAACACTTTAAAGCCAGAGTGGTAGCCGGCGCTAGAGTCAACGTAGAGGTTCTTATAGCCAAATACATAAGGATAAGCAAGCCATGAACCAATAAGTGCACAAATACCTGCACTTACACCACTTAGACCACTAAGGCTAATAAAACGACTGCTGCGCTCCATCATTTTTTTGATGTCGTGTATGGCATCTAGGGAATCCTGTTGGTTACTCATAAAAAGTACTTTGAAACACAAAGTAATGGAACTTACATCACTTAAGCAAATTATACTTACTGTTGTTATTCTATCTAAAAGCAAACGATTTGTTTTAAATTGAAGTTTGATTGCTGAGCGGTTTCTTCAATGCCGTGTTTTAAACAAATTATATTTCGTGCATGGTTAAGTACATCCTCACCCTATCATACATTTTGCTTTTGCAAAGTGCGCAGGCGCAGCTAAAAATAGATCCTACTAAAATTGATATTGTAAGAGACTCCTTTGGTGTGCCGCATATTTTTGCTAAAACCGATGCAGAGGTTGCCTATGGGCTTGCCTATGCCCATGCGGAGGACGACTTCAACACCATTCAACTTGGTTTTCTTTCCGGCAAATCTATGTTGGGGTTGCACAAAGGGAAAGCGGGCGCACAAATAGATTACATCGCCTACCTCTTGCGCTGCCAGCAAACTGCCAGGGAAAAATATGAATCCGATATTTCTGCAGATTACAAAAAGGTATTGGAAGGATATTGCCAGGGTTTTAATGCTTATGCAAAAGCGCATCCGAAAGAAGTATTGGTAAAAAGTATGTTGCCTCTCGTTCCTACAGATATGATTGCCTATTCTATTTTACAATTAGCTATATCGTCAGGAACGGATAAGGCGTTGGCACAAATTTATAATGGAAGCGTAGCCACGTTAAGTGCATTTAGTTCGGGAGGGAGCAATGCCTATGCTTTTAATTCTAAAAAAACTGTTGATGGCAACACTTACCTCAACATCAATGCGCACCAGCCACTCAACGGCCCGGTAAGCTGGTATGAAGCCCATTTGTGCAGTGAGGAGGGATGGAACATAACCGGGGCGTTGTTTGCCTGCACTCCTTCAATTTTATTGGGCAGCAATGAGTACCTGGGTTGGGCGCACACCGTAAACTACCCCGACAAACTGGATGTATACCAACTGGAGATGAACCCGGCAAACAAGACTTCCTATAAATTTGACAACTCCTGGGAAAACTTGGAAGTAAAAACGGCCAGGTTGCGTATCAAAATAGCTGGCATAACGGTTAGTGCTAAACGAAAAGTATATTGGAGCAAGTACGGTCCTACCATGATCACCAAGAAGGGAACCTTTGCCATCAGAACCGCTGCTCTCTTTGACATACGAAGCCTGGAAACATGGTACCGGATGAACAAGGCTACTAATTTTACTAGTTTTTATAAGGCCTTAAAAATGGAAGCACTGCCGGGATACAATGTTATGTATGCTGACAGGTTTGATACTATTTTTTACCTCAGCAATGGTAAGATTCCGATAAGAAACAAGGAATTTAATTGGAAGGGAACTTTGCCAGGCAATACCTCTAAAACATTATGGAGCCGCTATCACCCGCTGCAAAGTTTACCTCAATATACGAACCCGGCTGCAGGATATTTGTACAACAGCAATCACTCCCCTTTTAACGCTACAGCAAAACCTAACAATTTAAAAGCTAGAGATTTTGATGCCACAATGGGGTACGAAACCTGGGAAAATAACCGCAGTGTACGATTTATGGAGTTGCTAAAACCCCTTACGAAAATTACCTACGAAGATTTTAAGCGGATAAAATTTGATCGGCAACTGCCGGCGAAACTGGAATATATTGGAGCCAACGTAGACACACTGTTCATGCTGGATTTAAAGGAATATCCTGGGTTGGCAGAGATAATTGTCACTCTCAAAAATTGGGACAGAAGGGCTACAACTGAAAGCGAAGGAGCTGCTGCATTCAGTATTTTATATTACCACATTGCGGCTAAAATTCGCAACGGCGAACCCGGATATGCCAGCCTCACAAAAAACAAAAGTGTAGAAGCACTCACTTACGCACAAAACTACCTGCTGTCTAATTTTGGTAGAACAAGGGTAAGCCTTGGAGCGTATCAAAAACTCGTAAAGGCCAATAAGATTCTTGAATTGCCCGGCCTGCCCGATGTGATTGCAAGTATGGAAAGTGAACCCTATAAAAATGGGATGGTGAAGGGTAAACAGGGAGAAAGCTTTATTCAATTAGTAAACTTTACCAAACAGGGTCCTAAAATAGAAACCATTCACAGTTATGGCGCCAGCAAAAAATCAGGAAACAAACATGAAACCGACCAGATGGAAATGTTCGTAGCAGAGAAGTTAAAACTAATGACGCTGGATAAATCAACTGTTTATAAGAGCGCCGAAAAAATTTATCATCCCAAGTAACATAACCACCCGATGAAAGTACGTATGCGAACTTGAGTGCAGTCAAATCGATTGTGGGTTTTACATATCATCCAGCACATGTTTAATAATCCTGCAAGCTGCAATGATATCGCCATCACTAATATTTAGAGGGGGTACAATACGAAGCGCAGGGGAGGCAAACAAAAACCAGTCGGTAAACACACCCGCATCAATGCAGGCATCAATCACTTTTTTATTGGTTTCATAACTGTCAAACTCTACCGCCATCATGAGCCCCGAGCTGCTGATATTTTTGATTAGCGGATGTTGAAGTGCAGCACGAAACAACTGTTCTTTTCTTTTTACGTCTGCTATATAATTTTCCTGTAACAACACCGTAAACGCAGCCATACCTGCGGCACAACTTACCGGGTGGCCGCCAAAAGTATTAATGTGCCCCAGCACAGGGTTGTAAGAAAGCGTGTTCATCAATTTTTTATCTGCGATGAAAGCGCCCAAAGGCATGCCCCCGCCCAAAGCCTTACCCAGCAACAAAACATCGGGCACCAGATTAAATTGTTCAAAAGCCCAGAGTGTGCCGTTGCGGCCAAAGCCACACTGAATTTCATCTAACACTAATAAAGCTCCTACTGCCGTGCACCGTTCACTCAATGCTTTTAGCCAGCCATTTTGCGGCTTTAATACCCCCGCTTCTGCCTGTATGGTTTCTGCCACCACACAAGCTGTGCGCTCTGTTATTTGTTGTAGTTGGTCAAAGTCATTGTAATCCATCTGCAAAATATCTGGCAGCAAGGGGCGGAATGCCTGCTGCCAATACTCACTGCCCATGATGCTTAATGCACCTTGCGTACTACCATGATAGGAATTTTTGAAAGAAACTATTTGGGTGCGGCCAGTTGCCCGCTTGGCCAATTTCATGGCGCCCTCCGTGGCTTCGCTGCCACTGGCGGTGTAGAATACGGAATTGAGTGTTGCAGGCAAATGATCGGTCAACATTTTTGCATAGTGCACCTGCGGATTTTCTACCAACTCACCATAAACCATTATATGTAAATATGCATCTGCCTGGTCTTTGATGGCTTGCACAACAGCGGGGTGGCGATGACCAATGTTACAAACACTGATGCCGCCGATGAGGTCAATGTATTCCTTGCCATTGGCATCCCACATTTTGCTTCCCTCTGCTTTTACAATATTGAGACACAAGGGGGCTTCAGAAGTTTGGCCTACATGATCTAAAAAAAGCTGCCGGGTGGAGCCCCCTGTCCCCCGCCAGCTGGCGGGGGCACCTAGATTGTTTCTCTCTTCATTTTTCATACCGGGACAAATTTCGTTAAGATTGTTTGATATTTGTGAACCAACACATGGTATTACTAAAAGAACATTGAACTAAGTGTGATGAATAAAGACATAGTGTACAAGAGTGCGACGCCATTGAAGCTAAATAGTATAACAACCGTCGGGTATAAAAAATATCTTATCACCTTTAAATCAATCTTCTCCGAACCAGGTTACCCCGCCAGCTGGCGGGGGCGGAGGGGGCTTCTTTTTTATGAGTTTAATTCTTCCGGTAAATGGTGTAATGCCCCAGATGGGCGATGATTGTTTTATAGCCCCTAACGCCACGATAGTAGGTGACGTGGTGATGGGTGACCAATGCAGCGTATGGTTTAATGCTGTTATTCGGGGCGATGTAAACAGTATAAGGATGGGCAATAAGGTAAATGTTCAGGATGGCGCTGTTATTCATTGCACATTTGAAAAGACTAAGGCGATCATTGGAAATAATGTGAGCATCGGACACAATGCAATCGTACATGGATGCGTTATAGATGATAATGTGTTGGTAGGTATGGGTTCGATTGTGATGGACAATGCCCGGATCGGTAGCAATAGCATTATAGCAGCAGGAGCTGTTGTTTTAGAAAACACAGTGGTAGAGCCTTATTCAATTTATGCCGGCGTTCCTGCAAAAAAAGTAAAAGACATTAGCCAGAAACTTATTAGCGGAGAAATAAACCGCATTGCGGAGAACTATTTAAAGTACAGTAGCTGGTTTAAGTAGAGAGTGTCCTTATTTTAGAGCTTTCAAGATTTTAACGATTAAAATACAAACAGTCAGCTAGTGAGGGTTCCAGGTTTCAGAGTTAAATCTATATTCTATAGACTTTATAGTCTATACTGATTTCTATATTTACATCATGAAAAAAATCATTCTTTCTCTTTTTGTGATTACGCTGTTGAGCAGCTGCTTTATTTTTAAGAAGAAAGAAAAGTATGGTTGTCCCGGTAGTCCGCAACCCGGGCAGCTTACCAACGATCAAAAGATTGCCAACGGAGAAAAAGTGAAAGAGACGAAATACAGAGGCGGCAAGAAAGGATATTAGTGACCGGATGAATGGTGAATAGTGAAAGTTAATACTGAATTTCAACATCGACAATGTCAGCAATATTGACCCTGCCTACCGGCAGGCAGACATTGACCCTTGACAATTGACCCTTTGATTTCTCAAAGCCTAAATTCCTTTTACTCATAAAAACCTAAATTCATGTGTTACTCACTTAAAACGAACTACGGCGGTACCGAAGCCGTTATTGACGACAACTGCGGCATCTCTAAGTTTTATGCCATTGCAAATGCCCTATCTGATCATCTTCAAATTCAGTTTTTAAACCAGGTAGATGATGCCGATACTCTCGACTGGGACTTTCGCTACAAGAAGCAATTTCTTACTTTGCATTACAATATTTTTAATGGTGTGAGTATTTACCCGCAGAAGCAAAAAAGCCTGAAGAAGGAGAACAAAGCGGTAATGGAAGTGGCGGAGTTTTTACAAAGCAAGGCTTATTAGGAGGTTCAAAACGTTCAAGAGGTTCAACTTTCAAAAGTTCCAAGGCTTAAAGGTTCAAAAGTTCCGAGGTTCGTTTAAGGTTTGCACCTTCACATTTTTTACTTTTTAATTTTGAATTTTTAATTTTCTATTTCCGTTTCAATAATTCTTCTCCTCAATCGTATCCCTGATGTTTAAATAACTGAGGTATCGTTCGTGATGAATGGTACCTACATTTACGGCCTCCTTCACTGCACAACCAGGTTCTTCTATATGGTTGCAATCATTGAACTGGCAATCGTTCATAACCGCACGCATTTCAGGAAAATAATGCGCCAACTCCTGGCGGCTTACATCTACAATTCCCATTTCCCTGATACCGGGCGTATCTATCACCTTCCCGCCAATGGGGAGGTCAAACATTTCTGCAAAGGTTGTGGTGTGCATTCCCTTACCGCTCCAGCCACTAACTTCTTTCGTTCTTAGTCTAAGCTCCGGAAAAATATAATTAATGAAGGTAGACTTGCCCACGCCTGAGTGGCCACTTAACAACGTTATTTTGTCTTTTAGAACAGCATCTACATCATCCAGTCCGGTACTTTTTTCTATGCTGATTAATTTTACGGTGTAGCCGATGGGTTCGTAGATACTCTTGACGAGTTCAAACTTTTCTACTTCTTTTTTCTTGTAGAGATCAGCCTTATTAAAAACAATAATGGCCGGTACCCTATAGGCCTCAGATATTACGAGGAACCGATCTATAAAGCCCAAGGAGGTTTTAGGATCTTTCAATGTTGCAAATAACAGGCTCTGGTCAAGGTTGGCCGCTACGATGTGATGTTGATTTCTGTTGTGAGGAGACGTGCGGTTAATATAATTCTGACGTTCGTGCACCGTAGTAATGATGGTGCTTTCCTCCTGCGTTTGATTTTCTATTTCAACCCAATCGCCTACCGCAATAGGATTGGTTGACGTAATGCCGCCGATTTTTAGCTTTCCTACAATTCTCGCATTGTGTGTTATGCCATCCGTGTCTTTTACCTGGTACCAACTGCCGGTAGATTTGTAAACAAGCGCCCTCATAGCTGCAAGATAACAAGAATCCTAAACAAAGTTTTTTAGGGAAACTTGCGAAGAACCAAATAACGAAGCAATACTTCCAATAACAAAAAAAACAGGGCAGCCGCTATAAATGGGAGAAACTTATCGTTGTAACGAATAGTATTGATCACCTGAACTTTCGATTTTTCAAGGCCACCAATGTCCGCATAAATTTCATTCAAAGAGGCATTGTCTTTTGCCCTAAAATATTTGCCACCAGTTTCTGTAGCTATCTCCCCAAGAAGTCTTTCATCTATAGAAACTTTGATGGGTTGATTTACTACACCGGCCGGCGTATTCTCAGGAAGGTTGGCATAGCCATCGGAACCAACGCCGATGGTGTATACTCTGATAGCAAATGCTTTTGCAATTTCCTTGGCGGTTTTTGGATCAATAAGTCCTCCATTGTTTTCACCATCGGTAAGCAAAATGATAACCTTGGTTTTCGATTTGCTGTTGCGTATCCTGTCTACACTTGTTGATAAACCAGAGCCAATGGCGGTGCCATCTTCCAGCAGCCCATGCCTAATATTTTTGATAGCAGCCACCAATACCGTGCGATCGGTTGTGAGAGGGCACTGCGTAAAACTTTCTCCAGAAAAAATAACAATCCCTATCCTATCTGTAAGTCGCCTGTTTACAAAATCGATGGCCACTTGCTTGGAGGCTTCCAGACGATTGGGGGCAAAGTCTCGTGCAGTCATACTGCCACTCACATCCAGGCATAAAATAATATCTATGCCTTCGCCCTCTGTTCGTTGATCTTCATTTCGAACTTGCGGCTTAGCCAAAGCAGTGATCACAAAGGCAAGACATAGCAGCCGGCAGATAAACGGTAAATGCCTGAGGCCTGAACGCCATGTTTGCAAACCGCTGGCTCCGGTACCAGATACTATTACAGACGCACTGCGTTTGCTGTTCGTACGAACGTACCATACAAAGAGAACGGGTAACAACAGCATTAACCCAAAAAAGACAGGTTGTGTAAATTCAATGTTATGTAGGTATTCAAATATCAACGATGGTATTGTTTTAAAAGCTTGATTTTTTTTCTAGATTTTCAATTACGGTTTTAATCTGCAAAACAGACTGCTCTGTTTGAGAAACGGGCGGATTGTATTTTGCAAACTTTACAGCATCGCCACAACGGAGTGCCTCTGCGGTACCTGAAACTATTTGCCCGTCTTTTACTTGCCCTTGTAAAAGAAGTAGTAGATCACCTGTAGTAATACTCATCAGGTTGCGGTTTGCTTTGCGGCTGTAATACTTTTTAAACACATCACTTAAGGCAGTATAATAAGTTTTAAGTGAGATGGCATCTGCAGGCGGCTCCTTTTGCATTTTTTGCAAAGCCTTCATGGCTTCATCATAAGCCGATAGCGATTCCTTAAATAAAGGCGGAGCTTTCTTTTCACGGGTTTTGAAGTACCTGTAAATAAAATAAGCGAGGAGCAGCGCAAGCAATATGCCCGCTGCTATGTACATCCACTGCCTGTCTATTACAAACACTTCCATCACTGGTTTAATGTCCCGCAACTGACCCGTGGAGTCGGCAGGCGAATAACCCACCCTGACCAGGAAAGAATCGCTGAAAAATTTTTGTGTTCCTTTGTTGGGAAACGAAATGCTCACGGGAAAAGCAGGGATTTTCCAAACACCAGAATCGAAACTGGTGAATACAATCGATTGCCTGAGGGTATAAACGCCTGCAGCATCTGTAGTATCATATTTATTTTGATCAATAATTTCGAAATGAGGAACCGAATCAGGAATTTCAATGTCTATGCGGTAAGAAGAATTGGCGAGGTTAATTTTTATTTCGAACCGCACCTGCTCACCAATTAAAATATCGTTGGTGTTGATAGCGGTTTGCACCGCCTGCGAGTGGGCCTCTGATAAACCTGCAAATGAAAGAGCCAACATTAAAACACTGTGATATATAAATTGCTTGGCAGTCATTTGGATAGAACGGGCGATTTAATTTCTTCTTAAAAAAAACAATTGTAAAATTTTTACATAATCTTCATCAGTGCGTATATGTAATAATTCTGCACCTGCTTTTCTAAAATACTTCTTCACCAATTCTGTTTGATTAAAAAAATGCTGCTGGTAATTCTGCCGCACAATTCCACTGGAGGTGTCTACCCACTGGGTACGGCCTGTTTCTGCATCCTGCATTTGCAGCAGCCCAACTTCGGGCAACTGCATATCCATTTTATCGTATACTTTCAAGCCAATCACATCGTGGCGCTTGCCAATTACTTTTAAATCGTTCTCATAACCCGTATCTAAAAAATCGCTTAACAAAAACGCAATACTTTTTTGCCTGGTAGTGTTGTTGAAATATCGAACAGCCTCGTTTATATTGGTGCCCTGTGCTTGTGGCTCTACAGTCAAGAGTTCCCTCACTATATACAGCCCATGCTGGCGGCCTTTTTTTGGGGGAATGTATTTTTCAATTTTATTACTGAAAAATATTACTCCTACCTTATCGTTATTATTGATAGCACTAAATGCAAGGATAGCCGCCATCTCTATGATCAAATCTTTTTTGCGTTTGCCAACAGTGCCGAATAAATTACTGTTGCTGGTATCTATCAACAGCATCATCACCAACTCTCTTTCCTCTTCAAAAACTTTAGAAAATGGATGCGCATAGCGGGCACTCACATTCCAGTCTATGAATCTTACATCATCGCCTTGGCTATACTCTTTTACTTCTCTAAAGCTCATACCCTTGCCTTTAAAAGCAGAGTGGTACTCGCCTGTAAAAAGCTGGGTGGTAATCTTCTTGCTTTTTATTTCAAGTTCTTTTACCTTTTTTAGTATGTCGGCTGTGGTGAGCATTTAAGAATATAGTTGTTAGATGTTAGGTTTCAGATGTTAGGTGTTGCCCTCATCCCATTACGGCACATTCACCGTCTTCAGAATTTCATCAATCACTTCTAAAACGTTTACATTTTCTGCCTCAGCTTCGTAGGTAAGCCCAATACGATGACGCAAAACATCTTTGCAGATACTTCTGATATCCTCGGGAATCACATAACCTCTTTTGTTAAGGAAAGCGTATGCTTTAGCGGCAAGGGCAAGGTTGATACTAGCTCTTGGCGAGCCACCAAAACCGATGAGTGGCTTGAGCTTGGAGAGATTATAGTTCTCAGGAAAGCGTGTTGCAAAAACAATATCTAAAATATAATTTTCAACCCTCTCATCAATGTATACCTGCCGCACCAATTCTTTTGCCGTTAAAATTTCGGCGGTGGATGCTACGGGATAAATAATTGGAGCAACCAGGCCAAGTGTATTTTGGCGAATAATCATTTGCTCTTCAGCTTTTGTGGGATAGCTCACCACCACTTTCAACATAAAGCGATCTACCTGCGCTTCCGGCAATGGATAAGTACCTTCCTGCTCTATCGGATTTTGGGTAGCCAAAACAAGGAATGGTTCCTGCAATTTATAACTCGTGTCTCCAATGGTTACTTGTCTTTCCTGCATGGCTTCCAGCAAGGCGCTTTGCACTTTTGCCGGCGCACGATTTATTTCATCTGCAAGAATAAAGTTGGAAAAAATTGGGCCCTTACGAACAAAAAATTCATTTTTAGATTGGTTGTAGATCATTGTTCCTACCACGTCTGCAGGCAGCAAATCGGGAGTAAACTGGATGCGGCTAAAGTCGGCATGAATAGACTGCGCCAGCGATTTAATGGCCAACGTTTTTGCAAGGCCTGGCACACCCTCCAGTAATATATGACCATTGCTTAACAGGCCGATCATAAGGCGTTCTAACATGGTTTGCTGGCCAACGATCACCTTACTCAGCTCATCCGTAATTCGGGTAACAAACCCTGCTGCGTGGCTGATCTTTTCATTCAATAGGCGAATGTCTTCTGCTGTTTGTAGCATATTTATAGGATAATTTTATTTTGCAAAATACGAAGCGAAAGTAAACAAAAATACTGCCACGCTGTGTAGGGCCTCAATTCTATGTTAATTCCACATTGGTTGGAACCGACCACTGAACATATCAACACTAAATTGCTCCTATTAACGGACTAGCAATTGAGGTCAAGTCTTCATCCGCTTAAAACAATAACCAGCCAGTACCTAACTTAAATATTTACCAACGATAGGCACACGACGGCCCACTCCAAATGCTTTGGGAGATACTCTAATGATTGGGCAAAACTGGTTTCGTTTATACTCATTTACATTCACCATTTTTAGTACACGGTCTACCAGAGTTTCATCAAAGCCTGTGGCTTTTATTTCTTCGGGGCCTTTGCTCAGCTCAATATACTGATACAATAATTTATCCAGCACTTCGTACGCCGGCAAACTATCGGAATCCTTTTGCCCGGGCCGTAGCTCTGCGCTGGGAGCCTTTGTAAGAATAGGAACCGGAATAATTTCTTCGTCCCGATTGATGTATTTGGCTAACTCGAAAACCTGCATCTTGTAGCAATCACCCAACACGGCCAGGCCGCCAGCCATATCGCCGTATAATGTTCCATAGCCCGTTGCAAGTTCACTTTTGTTGGAAGTGTTTAAAAGAATAAGCCCAAATTTGTTTGCAATGGCCATTAACAAATTTCCTCTTGTACGACTTTGAAGATTTTCTTCCGCTATGCTGAAAGGTAGGTCTGCAAAGAGTGGCTGCAATTCTTTTAGAAACGAATTGTAAATGCCTGCAATCGGAATATTATGATACGGGTTGCCTAAGTTTTTACTTAACGCCTCTGCATCACTCACCGAGTGCCCGGTAGAATATTCGGAAGGCATCAGCACAGCCGTCACGTTTTCTTTGCCCAGGGCCTGGCAGGCAAGCACAAGTGTTACGGCGCTATCAATACCACCACTGCTGCCAAGTATCGCTTTTGAAAAACCCATTTTTGAAAAATAATCTTTAATGCCCAGCAGCAGTGCCTCATGAACCTGCGCAATGTGAAGTTCGGGCTGCAGGCCGGTAGGATTTAGTTCTTCATTCGGCAGTAAACTGGCGGGTTCCAATATTTCGCCGTTGATAGATCCATCTTCATTTAGAATGAATGCCTGGCCATCTTCCTTGAAACCCGAAAGCTTACCACAGAGGTTGGCATCTTTGTCAAACACCAGGGAGGTACCGTCAAAAACAATTTCCGTTTGACTACCTACTGCGTTACAATAGAACATTGGTATCCCGTATTTCAGAACATTTGCTTTTACAGTTGCTTGCCTGTCTGCATCATGAGTATAGTCAAATGGAGATGCTGATAAATTTATCATCAAGTCAGGTTTGTCTGCCATCAGTATATCCATCGGGCAATACTTATACAGCGGGTTGCTGCCGAGGTTCCAGATGTCTTCGCAAATTGTGACTGCCAATTTTTTACCTTTAAATTCTACCAGGTTCCAGTCGTGGGCAGGCTCAAAATATCGGTTCTCATCAAACACATCATAAGTAGGCAAACATGTTTTATATATCACCTGCTTTACTTCCTTGTCTTGTAAAAAGAAGGCAGCGTTAAAAAGATCTTTTCCCTCCAGCGCCGCATTACGATACGGTCCACCAACCAACACAGCTATCCCATCTGCATGTTTTTTTATAACATCAATCGAATGATAGCACTGGTCTATAAAATTTTTGAAGTACAAAAAGTCTCTTGGAGGATAGCCGCATACACTGAGTTCACTAAAAACGATTAGGTCTGCACACTGAGCTTTTGCCTCATTTATAGCTCCAATTATTTTTTGCGTGTTGCTTTCAAAATTACCCACATGATAGTTTTGTTGGGCTAAAAATATTTTCATAAAGGAATTTACTTAGTGAGCTTAACTGTAATTTTATGGGCAGATAGTAAAGTTAAATCTTTCAAAAGCATTAAAATATGAGATTTTTATTAGTAGCAGCGGCATTGGTTTTTGTTTGTAGTGCGTGCGACAGCAATGAGGACGCACCGGATGTTTCCGCTATAAAAGTTACGCTGATAACACAACGTTTTGAGAAGGATTTTTTTACGATGGATAGTTCCCGGTTTGCAGAGGGGCTTGAAAAACTCATGGTAAAATATCCCGGTTTCGGTGAAAATTTCGTTGCCACCATTCTTAATACAGACCCCAAATGGTCAACTGACACAGCTCTTACGTACATCAAAACTTTTAGTGCGGTATATCGTGTAGTGTACGATTCTACCCAGAAAGTGTTTGCCGATTTTATACCTTATGAAAAACAGATTAAAAAGAGCCTGCAGTATTTAAAATATTATTTTCCTCAATATGCTGCTCCAAAAAAAATTATAACTTATATCGGCCCCATGGATGGCTACGGAGATATTTTAGATGTGGATGCGTTTATCATCGGCCTGCACCAGCACCTCGGCAGCAATTATTCTATGTATAAGTCTGCGCTTGTGAGAGAAACCTACCCTGACTATATTAGCAGGCGGTTTACACCAGATTACATTGTCATCAATTGCATGAAGAATGTGATCGTAGACATGTATCCTGAAAAGTTTGAAGACCAGTCCCTGGTTGTGCAGATGGTTGAAAAGGGAAAGCGTTTATACCTTTTACAAAAATTAGTACCCTATGCCAAGAATTTCCAGCTTGTTGGTTTTACCGAAAAGCAATTTGCTGAAAGTATTGAAAGAGAAGCTGCAATTTGGGACCTTTTTGTACAAAATAGTTTGCTTCAGTCTAAAGAGAATGGTGTAATAAAAGATTATATCGGAGAAGCACCTAAAACTTCTGCTCTGGGTGAAGCAGCACCTGGCAATATAGGTTCATTTTGCGGTTGGCAGATAGTACAGAAGTTTATGAACAAGTTTCCGGAAACTACACCGCAGCAATTGATGACGACCGATGCAGAAGTGCTGTTCTCCAAGGCTAAGTACAAGCCCTGACTTAAGCAGCCACCTGTGTTTGAGCTTGTGCTTGTAAAAATGCAGCTGATGGTTGTTTTCCTAAATTTTTCATTGTTCTGAAATGGGATGCAAGAGCAGCCCCCATAGTGTCGTAGTAATTGTATGGAACATTATACTCCTTACATTTTTCCCTAACTAGTTTGCTGATTGCAGGATAATGCACGTGACTAATCCGGGGAAAAAGATGATGCTCTACCTGGTAATTCAACCCGCCCACAAACCATGAAATAACTTTATTGTCCATTGCAAAGTTCGAGGTAGTTTTTAGCTGGTGCACTGCCCAGGCAGTTTCAATATGCTTTGTCGAATCTAAAGGAATGTGTTCAAACTCGGTGTTCTCGAGAACATGAGCTAATTGAAATACCAATGACAGCGTGAGACCCATTGCAACATTCATAGCCATAAAGCCAGCAAGCCAACCCCAAAAACCCCATACATACATAGGCAAGGCTATGAAGATAAATGCATACCAGAGTTTTGTTACCCAAAAAACAATGTGATTTTTTGTAGATAATTTCCATGCTTCTGTGGTGTAAATCTTCCGGGTGAAATACTTAGTGAAATCCATAATTACAATCCAAAATATTGAGGACAAGGCATACACCGGAACAAGATACAGGTGTTGAATTTTATGTGCCGGAACCCATTTTTGAGTATCGCACTGGCGAATGATTGGGCTCTTGGCGATGTCATCATCAATGCCATCTACGTTGGTGTAAGTATGATGAATAATGTTATGCTTTTGCTTCCAGAAATAAGCGCTTGCACCGAGTGCATTAGCAGAGAAACCTAAAATGTCGTTTAACTTTGGGTTAGGGCTGTAGCTACCATGGTTGGCATCGTGCATTACGCTGAAGCCTATACTAGCTGCTAAAAAGCCAAATAAACCTGCCAGCAATATTGCGGGAACAGCACCTACCGAAAGAAACATAGCACAGTAGTAAACTACAACCGCAGATGAGATTAAAATAATGGTTTTAGAAAACAACCGCCAGTCTCCGGTTTTCTCAATATTGTTGCCTGAAAAATATTGATCAACGCTCGTTTTCAAACTTTGGAAAAATGCGTTATCCTTATTGTTGAAGATAATTTTTGACATATGGACACTTGCTTTTTTGAAATTCTATTTTATTTTTTGCCGATGGCGGCAATATAAGATATTTATTTTTACAGAATACTGATTGCAGAACCTTAGGGCCTCAAATAACAGAAAAACCTGTTAATTCAACTTAAAAGGCACCTGCATTTCAAATGCCGGTATAGTTGCTCTGAAAGTTTCAAGGCTGTCCAGGTTTTCCATGAGATAAGTTCCATGCATCCGCCCCAATTCCGTCTTAAGATTACAACCGCTCATATACTGATATTGCTCGCCGGGTAAAATCTGTGGTTGTTCCCCCACTACACCTTCACCTTCTACTTCTTTTTGGCTGCCGTCGCTGTCAAAAATGTGCCAATGGCGGCTTAGTAACTTAACCGTAAAATCATTACTGTTTTCGATGGTTATTCTGTAGGCAAACATGAACTCATTGTTTAGGGGATTACTAAACTCAGGTTGATAGAACGATTCTACACTGATGCTTACACCGCCGGAAATTTTACTAGTCATGTTGTTCAATTTACTCCAGGTTACCAAATATAGCAGCAAGCTTTTGGGGCTTTATTTTCATTTTTTTTGAGTGAGCTTATACTCGTTTTTTAAAAGCCATGCCAGCACTTTATCCCGATTGTCTCCCTGCACAATTATTTCTCCATCCTTTACCGTGCCACCAGTACCACAAAATGCCTTCAATTTTTTGCCCAGCCGTTCTGCATCGGCAGTCGTGCCCGTAAAGCCTTCTACCAACGTTACCGCTTTACCAGCCCGATGTTTTATTTCTAGTCGGACTTTTAACTTTTGCTCAGCAGGTCTTAAAGTTTCCAAGCTGGGTCCACCCTTCTCTTCTAACTGAAATGAAGGATCGGTTGAGTATACAAACACGCTGCCCGATGATATTTTCTTGCTGGCCATAGCTGCTAGTGAATTACTGCTTTTAAACTAAAATCTAAACTCGTTGCCTGGTGAATGACAGCGCCACTTGAAATATAATCTACCCCTGTTGCAGCAAAACTTTCCAGGTTTTCTAAATTGATTCCTCCGCTGGCTTCCGTTTCATATCGTCCCTTAATGATTTTCAAAGCATCTTTTATCAGCTCGGGGGTAAAATTATCCAGCATAATCCTGTGTACCTTTCCAGTGCCCATAACCTCCTCTACATCTGAAAGTGACCTCGTTTCTACCTCAATTTTTAAACCGGGTTTTTGTACCTGTACATAATGCCAGGCTTTTTCTATAGCTTCTTTAATGCCGCCGCAATAGTCAATATGGTTATCCTTCAACATAATCATATCGTACAACCCAAATCGATGATTAATCCCACCGCCAATTACAACCGCTTCCTTTTCTAACACTCTGAAATTAGGGGTGGTTTTGCGTGTATCTAATAAACGAGTATTATAGCCTTTTAGTTTATGTACATACCTGTTTGTCAGAGTTGCTATGCCGCTCATCCGTTGCATACAATTTAGCACCAGGCGTTCACACTGCAAAATTGTATGCACCCTGGCATGTACCTCAAAGGCCTGGTCGCCAAATTGCATAAATTCTCCATCTTTTTTCTGCGGAATAAAAATAACCCCCGGCTCCATATGTTCAAAAATCTTCTTTGCAATATCAACTCCAGCCAAAATACCTTCCTGTTTAATTTTAAGAATTGCTTTACCGGTGGCATTGGGTTCTATGGTAGAAAGCGTAGAATGATCGCCATCCCCAATATCTTCTGCGAGCGCACTTTTTATTAACAGGCTGATCTTTTCATCCGTGGTCATGTAGCAAAGCTAAGTAAGGAAATTGTTTTAGGACATTAAAAAAGCCCCGTGTGGAGCTTTCATATTGTTTGGTAACTATTCATTTTCGAAGCGTATTTCCTGCAAAAACTGCTTATCGCCACGCTGTTTCATAAAAATGGTAGTGCGATAGGAACCTCCCTTTGTGGCCATTTTGCCAATACAATATTGCGAGCCGGCGTTATCTCCTTTATGAATAATCTGGAAGCTTTTTACCGTGTTCGTGGCAAAAAAATCTCTTAAAACTACCTCAGCCTGGCTCTTGCTATAACTGCTGCTTTTTTGAGGTAATGTTATGTCAACAATATTATCAAAATACCTGGAAATCTGGGCCGAATTGCTGGCCTGCAGGCCGCTTATCACATCCTGGATTCCTGTTTGAATCGTGAAAGAAAGCGCCAGGAAGGCAGCGCAGATTAAAGTAAAGAATATTTTCATTTTCGCATTATTTATTAATTCGACTTTGTCTAAAAACGTGCCAACAAAACTTAATATTGCCCCATCTCGGCTTAATTTACCTCCCTGCAGATAGCCGGCAGGCGCTCATACTCTTCAAATAAGTAGCTTTACAACATGGAAAATAAGAAAACAATATTAGTAATAATGGATGGCTGGGGTTTAGGGAAAATAAAAAGCAGCGATGCTATTCAACACGCAAACGTTCCATTTGTGACTTCATTGTACCAGAAATATCCAAACTCTACCCTCAAAACCTGTGGTTTAGATGTTGGCCTCCCCGAGGGCCAGATGGGTAATAGCGAAGTTGGCCATCTGAATCTGGGGGCTGGCAGAGTTGTATACCAGGAGTTGGAGCGAATAAACGTGGCGATACAGGATAAAACATTTTTTGAAAATGAAACCTTGCTTCAGGCTATTTCCTACTGCAAACAGCATAATAAGGCTCTGCATTTGTTTGGTTTGGTTAGCAACGGAGGCGTACACTCCCATATAAACCATGTAAAAGCGATCGCAGACCTCTGCCGGGCTCACCAGTTTACAAACCTGCTGGTGCATGCCTTTACTGATGGCAGAGATACTGACCCAAAAAGCGGCCTCAGTTTTATTGCGGAATTACAGGATTATCTAAAGAATTCAACAGGAAACATTGCCAGCATTACCGGCAGGTATTACGCAATGGACAGAGATAAAAGATGGGAAAGGATCCGGTTAGCTTACGATGCTCTGGTGCATTCGAAAGGGGAAAAGTCGGTTGATCTTTTAGCATCTATGCTTGCTTCGTATGATAAGAACATTACTGACGAGTTCCTACTTCCCATTATAAATGCCAACCTGGCGGAGACGAGGATACAGGACGGCGACGCTGTGTTGAGTTTTAATTTCAGAACAGACCGGTGCCGTGAAGTTACTGAAGCGCTCTCCCAGGCAGATTTTCCTGAACAGGAGATGAAGAAACTTGACCTTCACTTTACCACGATGACATTGTATGACCACGCCTACGAAAATGTACATGTCGTTTTTAAAAAAGACAACCTCGAAAATACCTTGGGCGAGGTACTTGCGGCCCACCGTAAAACACAACTGCGCACGGCAGAAACGGAAAAATATCCTCATGTAAGTTTCTTTTTTAGTGGTGGTAGAGAGGTTCCTTTCGTAGGTGAAAAAAGAATTATGGTACCCTCACCAAAGGTAGCAACCTATGACCTGCAACCAGAAATGAGCGCCTACGAGCTAACAGCCGCGGTTATCAACGAGATCAATGAGAATGAACCGGATTTTATCTGTCTCAACTTTGCAAATGCAGATATGGTGGGGCACACAGGGGTTTGGGAAGCTGTGATCAGGGCAGTAGAAACCGTAGACAACTGCGTAGAAAAAGTAGTGACTGCTGCGCTGGCAAAAGACTACTGCATTTTTCTTACGGCCGATCATGGCAACGCCGATTATGCAATTAATGAGGATGGCTCTCCAAATACGGCGCATACACTTAACCTGGTACCTTTCTTTGTAATTGACAATCACTGGACCGGGCCGGTACTGCCGGGTAAACTTGCAGATGTGGCGCCTACCATTTTAAAAATGATGAATGTTCCTATTCCTGCTGTAATGACCGGAGAAATATTAACCTAAAAAACACAGGATGAAAAAAGTGCTAAAGACAACGGCTACAGTCTTTTACTCCTATTTATTGTCATACAGTTTTACCCTCGTGCTGCACCAAATAACAACCCCGATGCCTCCAGGGATATTGGCCGGGTTCATTTGGTGCCGCCCGATGTTGAAAGGATTTTAGAGACAGCATGTTACGACTGCCACAGTAACAAAACGGTATATCCATGGTATTCCAAACTTCAGCCTGTTTCTTATTGGTTGAATGATCATATAGTAGAGGGTAAAAAAGAATTAAATTTCTCAGAATTTGCCGGATACCGTTTAGCCAAACAGTTTCACAAACTGGAGGAGGTTATTGGTGAGGTTAAAGAGAATAAAATGCCTCTTGAATCGTACAGGTTTGTTCACACAGACGCAAAACTTACACAAGACCAAAAATTACAGCTAGCAAACTGGGCCTAGGCAATTAGGGATAGCATGCGCAGCGTATATCCTCCAGACAGCTTGATTAGAAAAAAATAGCTCTTGCCCACCCAAAAACTTCTGTGACCCGCTCAGGCCAAACCACTTCTGAAAAAAATTTAACTTTTTAGTCCCCCCTTTAAGAGCGTCTTACTCCATTTTATTTATACCCGAGCAGCATAAGATGCCATTAATTTGTCTTAAATTGAAGGGTAATAAATTCAGAAACTTATGACCGAGGAGCTAATGCTTGCCGGAAGTATCAAAAACAATTCAGCAGCACAAGAGGAGTTGTATAACCGATTTAGCCCTCGTATGCTTGGTGTTTGTTACCGCTTTGCAAAAAACCGAGAAGATGCTGAGGATATGCTGCAGGAAGGATTTATAAAAGTATTTACCCAATTGCATCAATATCGTAACGAAGGTGCTCTTGAGGGCTGGATCAGGAGGATTGTGGTGCACACCTGCATCAACATTTTGAAGAAAAATAAAAAGTTTTCTGAAAGTGTAGACCTGATACATGCAAAAGGGATTCACATCCGGGAAGATATGATTCCATCTATTATGCAAGCCAAGCAGGTGGTGGAGTGTATCAGGATTCTGCCTTTAGGTTATCGCACCGTTTTGAACCTGTATGCCATTGAGGGTTTTTCGCATAAAGAAATTGGTTCAATGTTAGACATTGAAGAAAGCACCAGCCGCAGTCAATATACCAGGGCGAAGGCTATGCTTGAAGAAATACTGGTAAAGAAAAACATCATTCATAAATCCCGGAAAAATAATTTCGGATCTGCTTCATCAAGATAAGATTGAACGCCTCAATCTTATCTTGATACTACCAAAACTAAAATGCCTTTTGTGAAAGAGATGGAAAATAATTTTTACAAAGACGACTTCGAACAAATGCTCAGGGATACTACCTCAGAATTCAGGATGTACCCCTCCCGTAAAGTATGGCATAGCATTTACAACGATTTGCATCCAGATCGCAAGTGGCCTTCTTTTGCAGCCTGCCTTTTACTCCTTACCGCTATCTTGTACATCGGAGTGTCTAACAACAATAGCATCAGCAAAACTTCAGTACCTCTTATTTCTGCAACTCTAGCGACCGATTTCCAAAATGTAGCGCCGGCGTTCACTAGTGTCTCTTCAAAAGAAAGTAGTGCAGGAAGCAGCCCTATTGCTTCCGCAAGCACTACCGGACAGTCGGCTACTCCATTAGAAGGAAGCAAAGGTCTGAATGGCAGCCCATTTTTAATTCAAAGCGGTGGTTCTTCAGAAGCTATTAAAGCTAGTGGTACAACCAGGTCGGAGGTGACGATTTCTTCAAATGCTGATCCTGTTGCAAACGTCAGGCCTTCGGAAACAACAAATGCCTCCCTCAT
The DNA here is from genome assembly GCA_043737055.1 of Chitinophagaceae bacterium. GTDB lineage: Bacteria > Bacteroidota > Bacteroidia > Chitinophagales > Chitinophagaceae > Ferruginibacter. The sequence goes on from JAYTBG010000306.1 coordinate 21,078, forward strand.
AACGCCCGTTAATCTAAGCGTTGTACCTGTGTCAACTTTCGCATCCCATACTCCAGGGCTTACATCTGACGAGCGGGTTGGGAGAAACACCAACTCACAAGACCTAAGTCTTACTGAGGCCACATCTGATAAAGCGGCAGAACGACCAGGACTAAACCTGACTCTTCCTGAAAAAGTGCAAGAAGCCGGCGGAACCTTACAATCTGTCCGCATTCAGTCTTCAGCCGACAAAGCCTGGATGGAAGATTTTGCATTCCATAACCTTCGCAATCGTAATAAATGGAAGACTAACCTTTCGTTTCAATATTATATCACTCCGTCCATTGGGTATAGACATTTGAGCAAGAATAATGGCTTCGAACCTTTGAACAGTTCGCTTGTCAGAACAAATGAAAACGAGGAAGTGGCCCAACAAGCGGCCCCTAATTTTGAAGCAGGGGTTGCAATGGTTATAGGGATAAGTAAGAGACTCAAACTGAAATCGGGCCTTCAGTTTAATTTTACAAATTACAACACTTACGCCCACACTTTGCAGCATCCTACGCAAACCACAGTTCCCCTAAATGAGCCCAGGAGTGGTCAGTTGCACCATCAATCATACAATACCACCTATGGTAACGTGCTTGGTTCCAATTTTACCAAATTAAATAACCAAACTATGCAACTTAGTTTGCCACTCGGTGTAGACTACCAGGTAGCTGGCAACGATAAAATAAAATGGTACATGGGTGCAGGTGTTCAACCTAGTTATATCGTATCGGGGAATGCCTACCTTATTTCGTCTGACAACAAGAATTTTGTTCATGATGATGCAATGCTTAGAAGGTGGAATGCAAGCGCCAACCTGGAAACTTTCGTTAGCATTAAGACACCGAGTGGTGTTCATCTAAATGTCGGTCCACAATTACGGTATCAGCTGCTCTCTACCTACAACAGCAAATACAGCTACACAGAAAAACTCTACAATGTTGGGATTAAGATTGGAGTTACTAAAAAATTGTGATGATGAATAAGTTTTTTTAAAATGCGCAGCCCAACAGCTGCGCTTTTTTATGGAGTCATCAGCAAATGAAAATTTCCAATTAATTTTGTCTCTATGTTTAGAACCTTGGTTTGTATCCTCTTTGCAATTATTTTTTCCGCCTGCGAAAGCAAAGAAAAACAACCTGCAACCCGGGAGACTGAAGGAGTTGAAGCCCCCAATTTTTTCCCGGTCACCAATTACATTTATGGTCAAATTGAGGCAATAAAGCAAGCTGGTATTAATCCAATAAAGCTAGACAGCAGTAACAATAAAGTTGATTCAAGCTGGCTTAAAATAGAAGACTTCCAAAATGCTTTCCTGGAGTTTGTGACACCTGGCATAGATAGTACTAACCTTACCCCTTTCTTTAACGAGAGCAAATTTGAAGATAAAACAATAGACTCCTACACCTTTACTTATACTGCAAAGCCTTCGCTTCCAGATAGTATTGTGCTTCAGAGGTGGGATGTGTACATCAGCCCGATGAGCAATAGCATTAAAAGAATCTTTTTGGTAAAGAAATTGAGCGATACAAAAGAATTGCAGCTTACATGGCAAAGCGGGCAGTGGTGTAAAACTGTTACCATTATAACCAACGCCCAAGGGCAACAATCTGTGTCCAGCGTTCAAACAATCAAATGGCATTTTGACTAGTACATGACCTCATCAGAATTTACAGTTATAGCAGCTACCATCCCCGTATCTCCCGGCATTTACAAATATTTTGATGCGGAAAATCAGCTTATATATGTAGGTAAGGCAAAACACTTGAGAAAACGGGTAAGCAGTTACTTTAATAAAAACCTCCAGAGTTATAAAACGGTTGAACTCGTGAACCGTATAAGAAGAATTGAGTTTACCATTGTAAACAGTGAGCAGGATGCATTCCTGCTTGAAAATTCTCTGATTAAGGAATACCAACCCTTGTTCAATATTAATCTTAAAGACGATAAAACATATCCGTATATCGTTGTAAAAAATGAACGTTTCCCAAGAGTCTTCTTTACCCGTAGAAAGATAAATGACGGGTCTCAGTATTTCGGGCCCTACACGTCTGTGGGAAAAGTGCGGGATCTTTTAGATGTGATTAAACAAAACATACCGCTGCGAAGCTGCAAATTGAATCTTACGGAAAATAATATTCAAAAAAACAAATTCAAAGTTTGCCTTGAGTATCACCTAGGCAACTGTAAAGGCCCCTGCGAAGCCTTTCAAACCACGGACGATTACAACATGGGCATCCAACAGCTAAAACATGTTCTTAAAGGTAATGTGTATCCGGTGCTACAGCATTTTAAAACAATGGTTAAAGAGCATGCCCAAAAAATGGAGTTCGAAAAGGCATCTTTTTATCAATCCAAAATCGAACACCTTCAAAAATACCAGTCAAAGTCTGAAGTTGTAAATACTAAAACGGGCACTATAGATGTGTTTAGTATGATAGAAGAAGGCGACCATGCTTATGTGAATTATTTGGCTGTGAATAATGGAAGCATCATTCAAACAAAAACTATCACGTTGCAAAAGAAGCTGGAGGAGCCACCGGCTGAAGTACTAAGTTTTGCCATTGCTCAGCTTAGGGTAACATTTGCAAGTGAGGCTAGCGAGATTATTGTTCCTTTCGAGATTGATTATCCCGAAGAGGGCATCACCATTACCATTCCCCGAACAGGTGATAGAAAAAAACTGCTGGAGCTCTCTCAAAAAAACGTTGACTATTTCAAAGAAGAGCTTCATGCCCGAAAGTTGTTAAAGCTAGAGGATAAGACTTCGGCAGAAAAAGACCGGGTTCTTGAGCAGTTACAAAGTGATCTGCATTTACAAGAATTGCCAGGTCATATTGAATGTTTTGACAACTCGAATTTCCAGGGGAGCTATCCTGTGGCTGCAATGGTTTGTTTTATAAACGGAGAGCCAAGTAAAAAAGATTACCGACACTACAACATCAAAACCGTCACGGGCATCAATGACTTTGCCTCTATGAGCGAAGTAGTGCTGCGCCGATACCAGCGATTGATTGCTGAAGAAAAATCATTGCCGCAACTCATTATAATTGACGGTGGTAAAGGGCAGCTTAGTGCCGCCTTAGAGAGTATTGAACAACTAGGACTTACAGGTAAGACTACCCTTGTGGGTTTAGCAAAGAATAAAGAGGAGCTATTTTTCTCAGGAGATAGTGCTTCGCTGCAATTGCCATGGGATAGTGAAAGTTTGAAGCTTATAAGACGTATCAGGGATGAGGTCCACCGCTTCGGGATTACCTTTCATCGTAACAAGCGGAGCAAAGGCACGTTTGTAAACGACCTTGAAAAAATAAAAGGAATTGGTAAGCAAACGGCAGATTTGCTGCTTATCAAATACAGGTCAGTAGCGCAAATAAAGGAGAAGTCGTTAGCAGAACTTTCGGCAGACATTGGAAAAGATAAAGCTGAAAGACTGCTCAAGGGATTGAGGGGTGAGGCGTAAAATGAAAAAAGGGCTAGGATAGAAATCCGGCCCCGTTTTAAAATCCAATATCCTATGAAAAACCGTTGTAAAATTAAGGGCAGACTGAGTGGTAGCCAATACCAATTTTGAAGTATTACTAAAAGTTAACATTCGGGCATAAAAAAAGGGCCAGGATAAAAATCCAGCCCCGTTTTAAAATCCAATATCCTATGAAAAACCGTTGTAAAACTAAGGAGCTTTAAAGTAAATTTATATACCCTAAATAAGGTATATTTTACGCAAAAAGCCCTCTGTGTTATAGAGGGCTTAGCTAAGTAGTTAGTTGAGATATTTAATAACTCCACAAATCCTGCTCGTAGTTGAAAATCTTGTCTTTGATGTTCTCCCCTTCCAGCAGTTGCAGAATAACGTTTTCGTTTAAACCCTTATAATTTTTAATAAACTGATCATACGGGTTGTCGATGGTACTTTTGATGATTCGACCATAGAACATGCGGCTTTCGAACAACTCTTCCCAGCTCATACGAGCTCCAAAATTTTTACCGTTGTACACCTCATATTTTGCAAAGGTTTCTCTCATGTCAGGATAATACACCCAAAATAATTCCGTAGGACCAAGGTCAACACCCTGGCTGGTAATTACATTTTTAACGGGAGCAATACCAAGTATTCTCATAAACAAACGTGAGCTTTCCTTATCAAATATTACTTCCTCTTTAATCCTGAACTTGTAGAAAGAATCGAAACTGATATCATTTACCATCCGTTTTGTGCCAGTCAATTCTCCATTCTCATTGTAAATTGGAACGTCAACAGGATCACCAGATACCACTCTGGCTACTTCACCCTTAGTCATAGGAGTTGTGAACCGATCATCTACGCTACTAAAAACAGTCACTACGCTATCTTGGATTGCCTGTAACAGAATTGAAATGAAGCGTTGGTTACCGTTGTTTTCATCTGCAGAATACCTAAAGGGAAGATTAATTTTTTCCCTGGTGTCAATCTCTCTCCAAACCTTGTGACGATAAACTGCATCATCGGCACGCAAATGCTCGTATGGCAGGGGAATTCTATCCCTAAGTACTGTTGTTTCCACAGCCTCGTCTGGGCGAAGAGATTTCTTTACCGCTTTGATGGGCAAACTGTCCTCAACTGCGGGTGCTGCTACAACAGCCATGGCCGCTACACTATCAGCCGTAGCTTTAGTTGGCTTTACCTTCGCTTTTGTTTTTGTGGCAGTGGCTCTTTTAGTAGAGGTCCGTTTCTTCACAGGCTTCTTTTGAGCCATGGCGTCAGAGAAGCCACAGATAAGCACTGCGAGAAATAATAATTTAATAAAACGCTTTTTCATACCTGTAGATTTTAATATAATGCGATTGATTTACCATCTATCGACCGGGGGCCATCAGGACCAGATACCTTAATGTTATCGAAAGAGATTACAGAACCAGGTCCACATCTTTGCATGTAGGACTGTAAACCACTTAAGTTATTGCTTGAAATTGATCCAGTTACCACGTTCGGAAAGTTAGCACCAGAAAAATATACTGTTGCGCTTATAACGTTAAACTTAAGATCGAAGTCGAAATTTTCCAGGTCTGCCCTTGCAAATTGTTGATTTTTGAACTCTACAGACGGCATCCGTATTTTACCAGATCCTACTTTAAACACTGGATCGGGAATTCTTTTAACCCTGAACGGATAAGTACTTGGTTTGCCATCAGGACTTACTGTGATAGATGCAGCACCTATCGCTGAAACTCTTACTGTTCTTTTAGAACCTGAACCACTAATGGTACCACCATTCATGCTAACAGTTGTTTTGTCCCAGCCAGTAGGCGAGCCAATTGTTACAGGGTTGTCTACACCAATATAAAATACGTTCATCTTATCCAGCATTACGGCTGCACCACCTGGTGTTCCAACCGTATACTTGATGGTGTATGGCAGAGACGCCTTTGTGCCATCTGGTTTTGTATAATTAACTACTACAGGAATACTTCTTTCACCACCACCTTCGGCAGTAAATTCTTTTTCTGCAAAGCCTTCAGCATTTACAGCAACACCTGCTCCACCGATACTAATTTGCGGCTGTGCCGCTGTACTGTACGCACCAACACCAGCAGTAATTTTCACTTTTTCACCTGGCATAACATAGTTCGAGCTTTGACCAACAATCGCAGCAAACTTGTCATAAATAACCTTTACTTCTCCAATTTTGTTGTGAGCAAAAGTTACAACCTGGTTCTCTGCATTCTTGATGTTATTCTGCCATTTACTCAATAAAGTAATAGCCGCAACAGTTGGCATCATTCTAAAGTTAGGAGTAGTAGCATCTTTGGTCTCATCAACCTCTACAGGAAGGTTTTTTTCAAACTGGTCTTTAATTTCAGGATCAATGTTCAACATTGCAGCCCGATATGCCTTCAATTTGTCGTCTAGTTGTTTACCTTTTTTATCAGTATCAAAAATTCGGGATGTGGCATTTAAATCATCCTCTTTGTATTTGTCACTTCCATCCTCATTCTTTGTAAGGCCCGAAGCAGTCTTTAACTCCAGCTTAAGTCCATCAATGTAAGCCATCATTTCTGCTGACAGTTTTTTAGCCTGGTCAGCCTTTGGTGCCCACTTTTCAGCATTTGCTTTTGACGTAGGATCTGATAGTTTGGCAGCCAGAGATTTGAATAAAGTCGCATTGGAGGCTTCAATATTGGTATTTGAATTAACCAAACTTTTATCTACTGTTTTGAAAGCTTCAATAACTTCAGCCGATACGTTCAGCGCCAGGATAGCTGTCAACACCAAGTACATGATGTTGATCATCTTTTGCCGGGGCTCTTTGGGTAAAGCCATAAATGAATATTATTTAATGTTTTTATTAATGTTGTTTGGATTTAAAGCGGAAAAAACTACCGGCCTTGCATTGCGCTCAGCATGTTACCATACACTGCGTTTAACTTGCTTAGGTTAGTAGCCAGAGTGCCAATTTGATCTTTGGCTTTGTTGGCGTCCTCTACACTGTTCATCATTGCCTGGCTAGCTTCGGCCATTTTACCATAGAAACCATTAAGTGCTTTCAGGTGGTTGTTGCTTTCATTCAGTTCCAATTCATAAATAGTATTCAAAGAGCCCAGATTTTTTGTCAACACCTGCACTTGCTCATGGAATCCTTTTGCGCTCTCAGATGCATTGTTAAACGATGCCATCGTGTTTGCACTATTAGTGAACGAAGTAGCCATGTTGCTGATAGCAACAGTTGCCTCTTTTGTTTTCACACCAAAATCATTGGTATTTTTTACGATATCACTTACTTCAGAAATACCATTTACCGTTGTGCCCAGTTTGTTAAAACCTTCACCAAGCCTTTTTAAGTTAGCGGGTGTAATATCTGCTTCCTGTAACATTTTGTCCATCGATTGCAAAGCCGGGTTGCCACCAGCAATTGCCAATACAGGCTCATCATCTTCTTCATGTTTTTTAGGTTTCACCCACTCAATGGCGGCATACACAAGAAAGATTGCAGTCTCCGTCCACATTCCGACAGTCAACAAAACATCAGCGTAAGGCTGGTGAGTAAGTTTAGCCCATGCAGCGAAAATAATAACGGCAGCGCCGGCACTTACCAACACGTCGATAACAGTTAAAAAGGTTCTTTTCTTTTGAGCCATTGTTTTAAGATTTAAAAAGTTTTAGTGGGGATTGTTTGAGATTTTATAATTACACTGGTAAAACTACCCGTTCTATATTTTTTATAGAACGGGTAATTACTAAGTTTATTTTAGAAGAAGAATAATTTACTCTTAAGCCGGGAAAGTTATTTTTTGCGGCTTGCAGAAGGCGGTAAGTCAATCACACATCTGAATCCGATATATGATTTTGAAGTGTCCTGGTATTCGTAGTTACGTGTGCTTGTTTGAAGAAAATGTCCAACATCTTTCCAGCTACCTCCACGCAAAACCTTGCGCTTCATTCTTGGGGCATCCGACTCTTTTGCAGTGTACCGGATGTCTGGGTTCATGTCGTGTTGGAAGTTGTAACCTCCTTCGTAATATAAAGAAGAAGTCCACTCGGCAACGTTGCCAGCCATGTTGTATAGGCCAAAATCATTGGGCCAATATGCATCAGCTCTCACGGTGTAGAACCCACCATCTTCCGGATAGTTACCACGGCCTGGTTTAAAGTTGGCCAATAAACAACCTTTTTTATTTCTTAGATAAGGACCGCCCCAAGGATAAGGAGATTGAGAACGGCCACCTCTTGCAGCATATTCCCATTGTGCTTCAGTTGGCAGACGAAAGTCAGTTTCTGAAGTTCTTTTTTTGCTCTCTAAAAAACTGTTGTAGAAGTTTGTTCTCCACTCGCAGAATGCAGTAGCCTGTTTCCAGCTTACACCTACTACCGGGTAATTACCATAAGCAGGGTGACCGAAGTATTTTTTAGCCATCGGCTCGTTGTAAGAATAGGCGAAATCTCTTACCCAGCAAAGTGAATCAGGGTAAACCGGAATCTGCTGTTTCATGATAAAGGCAGAACGAGGTATTGTTACATCTCTGTTACTGGCTGCAGCCTTATAGTCAAACACTTCAGATTGATAAACAATCTTTTTGGCATCTAATTCCTTTTTTCCGAAGATCCTGTTATCGGGAGTAACAATGATAGCATCTATCTTTTCTATGGTGGCTTTATCACCCCACTTTATTGTTTTCACTTTTGTCCAATCTATTAATTCAATACCATCGGGACTTTGCTTTACAAAACCCATCAATTTTGCAGCAATGGAGTCTCTTACCCAGTTGGTAAACTGGCGATATTCGTTGTTGGTAACCTCAGTAGCATCCATCCAAAAGCCACTTATGGAAACCTGCTTGTTTCGAGCTGTGTATGCATAATTAACATCCTCGTCACTTGGCCCCATATGGAAGGTTCCTGGCGGAACGTAAACCATTCCAAATGGCTTATTCATTTGCCATCTGGCTGCCGGCGCCACACCATGAAGCTGGCCATCGTTTGCTAACGAGCCAGATTTCTTTTTTCCGCTGAGCATTTTACAGCTAGATGCAGAGGTAACGATAGCAGTAACTGCTAGGAGATAGAATATCCGATTGTTCATTTTTAAAACTTTGAGGGGTAATAGCAAATGTAATGATTATTTTGATTTAACATCATCAGACAAATTATCGTTTAGGTTAAATTTTCTTCACACAATCATGCCTCATCCAACTATAAACGGCCCTAAAGAATAATTATTGTGAATCCGTATTTATATCAGAAAAATTCTGCAAAGATTTTACCAGTTCGTTCACATTTTTTGTAGGCTGAAGGCAGTTGTAGTTTTTACATAAATAAATTGTTGCTGTATCCTCGAAAGCTTTGTTATGAAGAAGGGGATAGTCTGCTTCTCTTATGCTGCTTTGGAGAATTTTATTGGGCAGGTACTCATTCAAAACGGCCCTCAGTTCGTCACTTATCCTCTTTCCCGTTAATACGACTTCATTTACGCCTACAGTTTGTACCAAATAAGCTCCGGCCCACACAGCAAAAGAACTGGGATATTTTTTCATGCCATTAAACACTAATCTGATCATGTTATGCCCACGCTCCGTCCAGGCTTTTTCTTCCAAAACGGTACCGAGATAAAGCAGATTATGTGCCATAATACCATTAGCAGAAGGCGTTGCGCCATCATAAATCTCTACCTTTCTAACAACAATGTCTTGTTGGCCATGATGAGTATAAAAGAAAAACGGGCTGGCTTCATCAGCGAAGTTATCCAGCACATGCAGCGTTAACTCTTTTGCCAGCTCCAGGTAGCTTTGGTCAGACGTTATCTCCTGGAGATGAATACAAGCCTGCACCAGGTAAGCGTAGTCGTCCAGGAATGCGGGGAATTTTGCACTTCCATTTTTGAAGGTATGATGAAGACCCGTAGTAAGAGCTCTGAAATTTGTGTAAATAAAATTGAACAACTCCACAGCCGAACTTTTAAAAGCGTCATCACCCAGGGCTGCATAAGCCTTACATAGTGCCGTGATAAGAAGTGCATTCCCATTCAACAATATCTTATCATCTGTGCCTGGGTGAATTCGTTCATTGCGCCGGGCTAGTAATAGAGCCTTAGCATTATTCAATTTTTCCTCCCATTGTTGCAGATCCATATTATTTGCCTCTGCAAAGCTTAGATTGTCTGTTTGAACATTCAGAATATTTCCTTCTTCCCAGTTTCCTTTTTCCGTCACATTAAAATAGTTACATAACAACGCAGCATCATCTCCCAATAACTCCTCAATTTCTACCTTCTGCCAAACGTAAAACTTGCCTTCTATTCCTTCGCTATCGGCATCCAGGGCTGTAAAGTACCCTCCTCCAGTATGCTTCATCGTATGCTCTAGAAATTGTAGGATGTTTGATATGCCTTTTTTAAAGATTTTTTTACCACTCAGCTGGTAAGCGTCGCATAAAACATCAACCATGAGGGCATTGTCATACAACATTTTTTCAAAGTGGGGTGCCAGCCATTGGTTATCTGTGCTATATCTTGAAATACCCCCGGCCAATTGATCATAAATACCACCCTGAAGCATTTTCTCAAGAGATAATAAGGCATGTTGTTTACCCTCCTCTTTGTTGTAAAAATGGCCGAACTGCAGTTGATATTTAAGCGAATATGTGTGAAGAAATTTGGGTGCCTGCCCGTAACCACCATCAACCCGATCCGCATTTTTTAAAAATTGGGCAGCCATCAGGCGGCAGTCGTCTGCGTTGTAAAAGGATACGGTTTCCGTGAGAGGCATAAGCGTATTTGCGTCAGCAAAACTGTTAGATTTTTGGATGTGGGCTATCAGCCTGTTAGCCTGTTCTTCTACTTCCTCCCGCTTATTGTTCCATACTTCGTTCATTGAATGCAGCACGTCTGACCATGAAACTCTATTGAAGGCTTTTTCGGGCGGAAAATAGGTGCCACCATAAAACGGCTTTGCCTCTGAAGTTAAAAAAATGTTTAGGGGCCAGCCTCCGTTCCCTGCAATTGCCTGGAGCGCATCCATATAAATATGGTCAAGGTCGGGCCGCTCTTCTCTGTCTATTTTGATGTTGATGAAGTGTTCATTCATATATTGAGCAATCGATTCATCTTCAAAACTCTCTCGTTCCATTACATGACACCAATGGCAGGCGGAATAACCGATACTCACCAGTATAGGTTTGTCTTGCTCCCTGGAAAGGGCAAGTGCCTCATCTCCCCAGGGAAACCAATTTACCGGGTTATGGGCATGCTGTAAAAGATAGGGGCTTGTTTCGTTGATGAGCGCATTGCTAAATTTGGAATTCATGATGATAGCTTAAACCTACCGAGCAGGCATAAAAAAAGCAACTTTAAAAGTTGCTTTTTAAAATTATTTTTTTTTGGCTGAGAGCAGGAACTTTTCCAAAGCACTTATCATGCTAGGTGTTTGCGGTAAAGGCGCCTTTATCTCTAAAGTAAGCCCTGCCTCTTCTGCAGCCTTAAATGTATTGGCACCAAATGCACCAATTTTAGTGCCGTTCTGGGTATAGGCAGGAAAATTTTCAAGAAGGCTTTTTACACCGCCTGGAGTAAAAAAACAGATGACATCATAGTTGCGACCAATCACATCTTTTATGTCGTTGCTGATAATCTTGTAAAGCACTGGGGTGGCAAAACCACAGTTGTGGGTCTTAAGCCAGTTGGTGATCTCACTGTCAAAGGACTCTGAGCAGGGGTACAAAAACTTCTCGTTGTCTTTATGTTTATTGATCACATCAAAGAGGCTTTTATTAGTTCCATCAGCACCATAAAACACTTTACGCTTTCTGTAAAGGATAAATTTTTGCAGATACAGTGCCACCGCTTCGGTAATACAGAAATATTTCGTGTCTTGCGAAACAGTTGTTTTCATCTCATCGCAAATTCTAAAAAAGTGGTCTATTGCATTCCGACTGGTAAATATAACAGCGGAGTAAGCGCCAATATCAATCTTTTGCCTACGGAAGTCCTTAGATGCGATGCCTTCAACAACTATAAAAGGAAAGAAGTCGATGTTAAGATTATACTTTTTAGCAAGGTCGAAGTAGGGAGATTTCAAACCCTCGGGCTTGGGTTGAGCGATAAGTATTTTCTTAACTTTTCTGGGTGGGGGCGCCACCAGCTTTTCGTTTATCGCCATACCTATTATTTACCTATTTGATGTAGACAAAGTTAAAGAGTTTTAACAATAAAAATGCTAACAGCTTTATATATAAGCATTAAGGGCAATATTTCCATTGCAACTATGTACAACAGAAAGTGCAAACGGCTAACGTTTAGTTTATGTTGAAGCAAACTGTAAGATCTAATAAACCTTAGAAGCAGGAGGATGCCGATGATTAAGAGGGATATGACCGTGGCGATGTCAGCGATGATAGAATCAGAAAAACACAAAATCACCACCACTGGCAGTAAACAAATTCCAATGATTTTATTAATTAAGAACAAAACAAATGTATAGGTGTCAGCCTCCGTACTATAACCCGTAACCCACCCCACAAATTTGAGGGCCAGATATTTTGCCATGTATACGACCATAAATCCTGCAATGCATAAACTCAGAAGCAGCCAGTTAGTAGGTGTGCCCGGGGGGCTCAATCTATGATACAGCAGGTACACATATAAGCCGCAGGTAATCAAAAATGTTAGGTTAAAAAATAAAGAGGGAAGCTTAGATTGTAATAACTGATCTGTAAGCTGACTCTGTCGTAAGGATGTATTAAAAAACACCCGGAATAATGTTGTGAAGTACCGGTCATACACCGTTCTAATAATTCCAAAAAAGAAAATCAAAGCAGCCAATATATAAAACATTGCATCCTGCTGAACGGGGTTTCTGTGCCTGACGGTAAAACTGGTAGGTAAATCTTTTGTATTTATATAAGTGTTGTCTTCGAGCAATTTTTGAAGAGACGTCTTGACTTCTTCCTCAACTCTCTTTACGCTATCGACAATTTGAAAAGCGGAATCAGCCATGGGCCTTACCGCCGAATCAGCCCCTTGTGCGCAAACAATGCTGGAGCAGAAAGCAAAAAATATAAGCAGGTGAATGTGCTTCAAAGGGAGAACATGTTATGGGCTGCAAAAATAACTGGCTTTTCCTGAAAACTATTAAAAGTAGTTGATATAGCCGAAATGAAGTTTGGAAGCCTCCCTAATGTTGAATTTGACATCGTCTCTCTTGCCTAGCGCATAACTTATGTTGAGCAAACCTGCCTTGGTCTCAAACAAAATGCCTAACCCCACTCCAAGGAATTGGTTGTTTGCATTTACCGTCTGGTAACTATTCTTTACCATGCCCACATCTGTAAATGCAAACAGATAGGAGTTGAGCCCCACCAGGTACCGGTACTCTGCGGAGAATACCGCATAGCGGGTAGCGTAGATGCTTTCTTCATTGAAACCCCGCAATAGCTTATAGCCGCCAATCTGAAAAAGATCGTTTCTGAAAATTTGTGGGCTGTTGTAGTAGCCCCCATTCAATGTGGCCTTAATGGTGCTGGCCTTTGAAATAGCAAAAAAATGGGAAGCAGTGGTTTTTATACGAACCTGGTAATTTTTAGACTGTACTGAGTCATATAATCTTGCGTAATCGAAATTGGGGTCCTTAATGCCAATGATATCGCTGTTTTGGCGAATGTTTTTTACTCCAACCAGTGTAAGGAGATGTATTTCATTTCCCTTGCGGGGATTAAACCTGTAATTCGTAGCATTCAGCTCGTAGTTGATGCCAACGTTTAGAGCACTCACATCAATATTGGGAGGTAATTCTTTTTGAAGCCTGATTAAGTTAGTGTCAACGGCACCCGATAAAAGAGTGTTGTTTTGCCACTGCAAAAACAGCCTCCCGTTTTGGTTAGCGGACAAATTGTATTGAATACCGGCTTGCGTATTTACCTGCAAAAAATTTGAATCCTTTTTAAACAGATCGAACAAGAAGTTTACACCAAAAGGGGAGCGAAAAATATAGGGTTTGGTAAAGCCAAGATTTAGCCGGGGAGATTTGGGTTGCAACTGTTGCCAGCGGAGCAATATTTCCTCGGCACCGCCAAACATATTTTTTAAGTCGAGGTTTACATCACCGGTTATTTGAAGCTTGCTGTTATCCGACGAAGCCGGCAAAAAACCAATTAGAAAATTGACCTGGCTGCTTTTTTTGGGTTGCGCATACAAGTTTAAAATTGCGCCGCTGCCAAGCATCGTTAAATCAGAGGGTTGCACGGAAGTCAGAAATGGCAATTCCAACAGGCGTTTATCTACCTCCTGCAAGGTGGTTTTATTGTAAATACTCCCATTGGGTATCCGCAAATACTTTTGCAAAAAGCCTTTATCCAACTTCACCTTACCATACATACGGATGCTATCTATATGGTACAAAACCCCTCTGTCTGCCTTTAAAACAGCTTTCATGTTCCCCTCTTCTATCTGTATGCTATCCAGAAAAACTGCAGCAAAAGGATATCCCTTGGTTTCATAAAACCTAAGAAGCCTCTCTTGCAGGCTTTGCAACTGTTGCATGTTTAATGTCTTGCTACTAAAATTCTTTTGCGCAAATCCTGCCGCATCCAGGGCTTGCTTGTCTATGTTATTGGTAGAAAGTAGTACCCAACTAAAACGCTGGCCGGTGTAAAGTGCAATATGAAAAGTATCTGCATGCTGCCAAAAACTGTCAACCGAGGCAACAGGATAACCTTTGGAGGCCAATAATGAAGGTATTTTGTTGATGTATGTTGTTGCTTCAGCTTCAGTATTGAAGCCGGTTTGTAACCCAAGTGAGGGAGTAGCAAAGCTGCTATCTTTGCCAATTGGATGAACGAAGATCGAAAAAGGCTTTTTAATCTCGGCCAGCTTTTGGCACAAACCATCGGCATGCACACAACATAGCAATATGCAGATTGTAAGCCTGGTAAATTCTAAAGCGCCATTCTTCTTCATTTACTATACGGAATTTCTAAAACGTAAATTTACAATCTTTGGCGGGCATTTATATTCACATACCCTTTTGCAGGCAGGCCTGCACCTACTGCAACTTTCATTTTTCTACTTTATTAGCACAAAAAGCTACGATACTACAAGCGATAAAAAGAGAAATTGAGTTAACAGCATTAATGTCGCCACAAGAAACAATCGAGACTATTTACTTTGGCGGTGGCACTCCCAGCCTGTTGCTTCCAGAAGAAATCGAAAACATCTTTCAGGCCTTACGACAAAAGTTTATCATCAGCGACCAGGCCGAAATTACCCTTGAAGCGAATCCCGATGACATATCTCTCCTTGCATTACAACAATGGAAAACCTTAACCATAAACAGGTTGAGCCTTGGCGTGCAATCATTCAACGAAGCTGAGCTGAAGTGGATGAATCGTGCGCACAGTGCCGCACAATCCCTGCAGAGTATTCACGAAATAAGCGCTGCAGGGGTTACTAATTTTTCGGTTGATCTAATTTTTGGATCACCCCTGTTGACCAATGAGGATTTTAAAAAAAACATAGAAACTGTTTTAGGCCTGGGCGTGCCGCATGTAAGTGCTTATGCACTCACTGTAGAACCCAAAACGATTTTGCATTCTCATATTCTTAGTAAAAAAACAGTACCAGTAGATGAGGTAAGGCAGGCAGAGCAATTTGTTCTCCTGGTAGAGATGATGGAAGCGGCCGGTTATGAACATTATGAAATAAGCAGTTTTGCCAAGCCAGGTTTTAGGAGTAAACATAACAGCAGTTACTGGCGGGGCACCCCTTATTATGGCTTTGGGCCCTCGGCTCATTCCTACGACGGCAACAATAAAAGGCGATGGAATATTGCCAACAATACCCTCTATCAAAAATCTATTGAAAACAATTCGCTTACATTTGAAGAAGAAATACTCACCCCTACGCAGCAGTTGAATGAGTATATAATGATAGGGCTAAGAACCATAGAGGGGTTGGATATGACGGAGGTGGCCAGTCGTTTTGGAGAAGACAAGGTAGGCGTCATCAATAAAATTGCAGAACCATTTATTTTACAACAGTTGTTGGTTAAAAATGAGCAGCGCCTGGCGCTTACTAAAAAGGGGAAATTTCTGGCTGATGGTATTGCAGCAGATTTATTTTTCTGATCATTAAATCAACTCTTCTTCTATTCTGCTGAAACCTTCCCTTGCCTGCAAACCGTTCCATAAAATGTCATACACTGTTTTAGCAATCGGCATATAAGCCATTACTTCTTTGTTGATGATGTGCATGCATTGGCTTGCATAATACCCTTCGGCAACCATGCTCATCTCCAACTGCGCAGCTTTAACCGAATAACTTTTGCCAATCATGTTACCAAAGTTTCTATTGCGGCTATGCAAAGAATAGCAGGTCACCAGCAAGTCACCAAGGTAAACCGAGGCAGCATAGTTATTGTGCTCTTCTCTTACTTCAGAATTTTTCTTATGCTCTATGTAGCCCACCTCAGCATTGATGAATCCAGCTTTGCGAAGAAAGCCCGCCATCTCATCAGCACTGTTTGCAATGAGCACACTCAAAAAATTATCACCGTAATCTAAGCCATGTGCCATACCGGCCGCAACGGCGTAAATATTTTTGAGCACTGCTGCATATTGTACTCCGTAGATGTCTTTGTTTATAACGGTGTTGATGTAGGGGGTTTTAAAATAGCCTGCTACCTCGTGTGTGGTCGGGTTGTCTACGCCCGTAAAAGTGAGATACGATAATTTTTCCTGTGCCACCTCCTCTGCATGGCAAGGACCTAGCAATGCGAAATAATCTTCCAGGGAAACATTAAAATGAATTTTCAAATAATCGTTTAGCAAAAGGTTCTCTCCAGGTAACACTCCTTTAATGGCAGACAAAATTTTCTTTCCTTCAAAAATATTCCGGGGCAGCAAGCTAAGGGCTTCTATGGCGTAGGCAGATGGAATTACAATTAAGATGATATCTGATTGCCGAATTACTTCTTCAGCATCGGTTGTAAGTATTAATTGGCTGATATCAAATCTTGCTGATGGAAGGTATTGAGGATTATGACTTCTTGCTTTGAACTGGCTGATGGCAGTTTCGCTGCGGTTCCACCAATGGATGGTTTGACCATTGTCAGTCAAAATTTTTGCGAGTGCCGTGCCCCAGCTTCCGCTGCCTAGTATTCCAAAAGTCATATTCTTGGGAAATGTTTAAAGGTTTAAGGACCGGGTTCCAAAGGTTCAGGAAGTTCAACATTGAACCTTGAACATTGAACTTCTTGAACCTTCTACAGCCCCAACTTATCTACAGCGAGTTGTGCGGCAATCTGGCTGGCATCTTTTTTATTGTAACCCTTGGCCTGGGAAACAAGCTCGCCGTCAACGGTTGCCCCAATTGTAAATAAACGGCGTCCGTTCTCCATCTTTTCATCCAGCGTTTCAAACTCTAAGGCCTTGCCATTTTTGTTGGCCCAGCCATATAGTTTATTTTTGATGTTAATTTCCAACACTTCGAGATCATCTATAAACAGGTAGGGAAGCACAATAAACTTCTCTACCCATAGCTGCGTTTTTTTGTATCCCTTGTCTAAAAAAACTGCGCCAATTAATGCTTCTAAAGTGTTGCCAAATATTTGGGAGATTTTGAGTGCATTGTCAAATTTATTGTAGAAAGTAATCTTCTTCAGACCCATCTTTAAGGCAATCTCATTTAGCTTCTGGCGGTTCACCATTTTGCTGCGCATCTCGGTTAAAAACCCCTCCCCTTTGTAAGGATATTTTCTAAACAAATAATGCGCAATGATAGAACTCAATACAGCATCTCCTAAAAATTCAAGGCGCTCATTGTTTTCGTCTGCCCCTTCCCGTATGGACCGATGGCTTAAAGCTGTTTTATACAAGGCTACATCGCCAGGTGTGAAGCCCAGCACGTTATTCAACTGCTTTTTAAAGGCCTTTTTGTGCGGCTCTTTATCAAAAAAAGATTTGAAGAATTCCAAAAGTAATGATTAAAAATGTTGAGTCTAAATTAGACTATTTGCAGGAAAGAAAAATAAAAGGGTAACGAGCAATTTTATGGCTATGCTGAAGGAATTGTGTTGTAAAAAAATGGGAATATCCTTATGGCAAGTATTTTTTTATGATCACGGAAGCATTGTGCCCGCCAAAGCCAAAGGTATTACTGAGAGCAGCGTTCACGGTTTTGTGCTGGGCTTTATTAAATGTAAAGTTGAGCTTCGGATCTAACTCCGGGTCGTCGGTAAAATGGTTAATGGTCGGCGGCACAATATCTTTAGTAACTGCAAGAATACAGGCAAGAGCCTCAAGCGCACCGGCCGCACCAAGGCAATGGCCTGTCATACTTTTGGTAGAGCTTATATTTAAATTATAAGCGTGCTGGCCAAATACATTTAAGATAGCCTTGGTTTCTGCAATGTCGCCAAGAGGGGTAGAAGTGCCATGAACATTAATGTAGTCAATATCTTCTGGCTTCAAGCCCGCATCGGCAAGCGCAACCGTCATTACATTTTTGGCTCCAAGCCCTTCAGGGTGTGGGGCTGTAATGTGGTGAGCATCTGCACTGGCGCCGCCACCCGCTATTTCGCAATATATTTTAGCTCCTCTTGCCAGCGCATGCTCCAAGCTTTCTAAAACCAAAACACCAGAGCCTTCTCCCATTACAAACCCATCCCTGTCTTTATCAAACGGGCGACTGGCTGTAGCAGGATCATCATTTCTTTCGCTTAGTGCTTTCATGGCGTTAAAGCCACCCACACCTGCTGCACTAATTACAGCCTCGCTTCCGCCGGTAATAATAATTTCAGCTTTGTTAAGTCGTATAGTGTCGAAGGCATCTATAATGGCATTGGTACTGCTGGCACAAGCACTTACCACCGCATAATTGGGGCCACGAAAGCCGTGACGCATCGAAATTTGTCCGGCAGCAATATCCAAAATCATTTTAGGAATAAAGAAAGGATTGAAACGGGGAGTTCCATCGCCGGAGGCAAAATTGATAACTTCTTCCTGAAAAGTGATGAGGCCACCAATGCCGCTGGCAAAGATGACACCGACCCTGTCTGGATCAACATTTTCTTTTGTAATGCCCGCATCTTTAACTGCTTCATCGCTTGCTATCAAAGCAAACTGGCAGTAGCGGTCCATTTTTCTTGCCTCCTTTCTATCTAGGTAGATCGTGGCGTCAAAGTCTTTAACTTCACAGGCAAATTGGGTTTTAAATTTCGTGACGTCAAACTGTCGGATTGTATCGCAACCACTCACTCCGTTTTCTAAAGCCTGCCAATATTCATCAACAGTTTTACCCAGCGGAGTAAGGGCACCCAATCCCGTAACAACTACTCTTTTTAAAACCATACAATTTGCCTGTGATAATTAAATGCCCGCACGGCTGAATGCCGCAGGGAGGGATGATTAACTACTTAGCATTTTCTTCTAAGTAAGACACAGCCTGACCAACAGTAGTGATGGTTTCAGCTTGCTCATCAGGAATAGAAATATTAAATTCTTTTTCAAATTCCATAATTAACTCAACGGTGTCCAAGCTATCGGCACCTAAATCATTTGTAAATGAGGCCTCGGTAGTTACCTCAGCTTCATCAACCCCTAATTTGTCAACAATAATTTTTTTTACTCTTGTTGCAACATCTGACATGGTAGTAAAATTTAGTTTATACAGCTGCAAAAATATACTTTTTGATGTAAATACAAAGAAATACTAAACGGGGCAGTGTTTTGATTTAAGGCAGGCCTACAACCCTACCAATATACTGGATTTTAATATGATTTATATCGATATCTGAAGTGATTGTATCAGGTTTATTGCTCGTAATTTCAGGAGAATTGGCGTATATTGGAAATCGGCCAGCGGCAAAATATTAATCACACAACGACACAGCAATGGGACTAAAACAAATAGATTATGGCACAAAGGAATACCAGCAGTTGCTAGAGCTTCGTTATACCATCTTACGGGAACCTCTCGGCCTGGGGTTCAATGAAGCAGAATTACAAAAAGAAAAAGACTATTTGCATATTGCTGCATTTGAAGACGATGAGTTGCTAGGGGGATGTATGCTGATTCAAGTGGCTAACGATACTTTGCAGTTGAGGCAAATGGCGGTTAAGGATAATCTTCAACGAAAAGGTGTTGGCGCCTCCATCATTGGGTTTGCCGAAACTTTGTCAAAGGACAAAGGGTACAAGAAAATAATGATGCACGCCCGTGACAGTGCGATAGGCTTTTACGAAAAATTTGGGTACGTAAGCAAAGGAGATGCTTTTATAGAGGTTAACGTTCCCCATCACATCATGGAAAAAAACATCTAACTATTCTTTGATTTTTGCCGAAAAGATTTTTCTTGCTTCATGTACTTCATCTCCCTCAAATGCATCCTTAGGTATAATAAAGAAGGAACGGCTGTTGAAGTACAAATGAAAAAAATGCGGACTCTCCATCCAGGTGCTAAAAGACGACCACTCCCAACCGCGGCTGCCCCGATCATTTTCAATGCTAAAATCCCCTGCTGACAATATCGCTCTAAAACGGTCTTTGAAAGTTGCTGCTTTGTTGTAAACAATCTGCGGCAAAAGGAACCAAAAAAGTATCATAAGGATAAACCACAAACCTGAACTGATCAGGAAAGCCAACGGGCTTATTTTTTTAAAGAAAAAAAAAGCTGCTGAAAGGATGGCAAAAACATTCACGAATATCATCAGCACTTTAATTTCTCGCCGGCTAATAAAATGATAGCGCAATGCCTGTATAACTTTGGCTTTGTTGTAAGTAAAATAAGATGAAACCATTGCGCAAATATATTGCTTCGCTGCTAGAAAGATTATTTGCCACCGGTCTTTAACTCTTTTTCTGACACAGACCATGAGCCCAATAAATCGCCTTTGGTTCCTATGAAATTGACTTTTAAAACCCGCTCTCCTTTTTTACCAGAAATATCCATTTTTCCAAAGTTATAGCTCTCTACAAGGGTGTTGTCAACCCGTGCAGGATTATTAATTTCTGCCCCTCTCGGCTTACTGACCCCGGCGGTGTACGGCGAAATAGTGACGTCATACAGAGGATGCATGCCGGCCCTTTCCATTTTTACTACTTCGCTGTGGTGCCTGTCGCCGGTAAAAAAAATTACCCCAGGCATTTTTTGCTCTGCCAGAAAACCAAGTAGCTGGCTGTATTCAAAACTATAATTAGTGATCGATTCTGAGGTACTCATTGGGTTGAGTATCTGGCTGCCAGTAACAATTATTTTAAAAGTAGCATCACTATTTAGCAGCGCATTTTTTAGCCAGTCCAATTGAGTGCTCCCAAAATATGTTTTGGCTGAAGACGCCTTGCCATCTATGCTATCTGCGAGGTCTGGATGGCTTCTAAAATAACGATCGTCTGTTAAAAAGAAATCTACGTCGCTGTAGGAGAATTGGGTGTAAATGCCTTTACCCTCCTCGCCATAAGTAGGGTTTAGTGTATAGCTTTTAAAAATAGCCCGGCTCTCTTCTTTTAAATGATAACTTTTACCGGAGTTGTCGGGCCCAAAATCATGATCATCCCAAATGGCATACTGCGGCATGGTCGCCATAAAAGGTTGAAGTATTTTGTGACCCCTATCCCGGGAGGCCCTGTAGTTTAGTCCCCATGGCGTACTGTAATCTACTTCCCTTGTATACCAGTTATCTCCCATCCAAATGTGAAAGCTCGCAGGCGTCTTTGCCATCGTTTCAAAAATAGAAGAGTCTCCTCCATACGGCTTACCGGGCCGGTCGTATACGGGCTCATTAAAGTAAGCACAGCTACCTGCAAGGAAACTAAAGTCCGGAGCGGCCTTGCGATGTTGCCATAAATCTTTTGTAGTAAACTTAGTGGCAAAGGAAGTACTCACTGGCTTGCCATCAAGAAGAAGCGAATAAGAGTAGGTTGTGTTTAGCTCCAGGCCGTTTAACTCAATCTTGATAGGATTAAAATCTTTTCCAAAACTACCCTTGAAATAAACCGTTTTAGCAGAAGCGGGTTTGCCTTGCGGAAAATATTTTACCGCAGCGGTTTTTACTGCAGGAGACAATTCTGCCCACACCATAACATTGCGCAGTTCTACGTTGCCTACCCACGGGCCACTCACCAAAGCCGTCTGTGCCGATACTTGTGCTTGAACAATTAAAAGCACTAAGCAGCAATTTATCAAGGTTCTCATGTAACTTTTTTGAGTGCAAATTACCACTTAAATCATTTTACCAGGTTCAATTAAAAAGCTGCCCCGATCCTGAGGCAGCTTTTACTAAAAGTGTTGAGGTGGAATAACCTAAAATACAAAACCTTGTATTTCGTTCCCATCTGATCTGTAATAAACTAC
>JAYTBG010000307.1:0-18954 GCA_043737055.1 Chitinophagaceae bacterium
CTATTGCTAATACTGCTGCTCTTTACGATTCCTTATGGCCTTGCCGCCGCACTACTTGATATTTTTCGCCATGAACTACAGTTTGGAGGCAAGCCACCAAGCTTCTTGGTAACCACTTGCCTGGTTATGCTGATCCTGTTTAGTTGCATTCTACCCGCAAGTTTTATGGTGCTACGGTCTAGCTATTACTTCTTTAATAATCATACGGTGTTGCCTGCTTCTTATGGCAGCATCTTAAATCAATTATTTTCTAACAAAACAAAAAACACCATCATGCAAACAGAGCAAACTGTTGAGCCAGCTCCTCAACATAGCAACAAAATTTTAATCAAGGGATTGATCACCGGAGCGCTCATATTGCTCATGCTCATACCCACCATATTCATCAGTAGCCTTGTAGAAGAGCGGGAGGCCAGACAAAAGGAAGTAGTAAAGGAAGTGAGCAGCAAATGGGCCACAGCTCAGACCTTGTCTGCACCTTTTTTAGTTGTTCCCTATACAGATACTTTTTTAAACAGCGACGGAAAGGCAATTGCTACAAAAACCAATCTTATTTTATTGGCCAATGACCTTATAGTAAGCGGAAAAATTATACCTGAGCAGCGGCCAAGATCCATTTACAAAGTACTCTTATACAAAACAGACATTAATTTTTCTGGAAATTTCAAAGTGACATGGCCAGCCGATGTGCAACAAAGCAGGGTTGATTTTGCCAATGCAAAACTCTGTTTTAACCTCAGCGATTTTAAAGGCATTGAGGAGGAGATCTACATCAATTTCGGAGGAACCAATAAGCGCATGGTACCCGGTATGCCCGTCGATAACTTTGGTAAAATCGGCCTGTCGGTTCCTGTATTGCTCTCGCCAGAAACTGCAACAGCAGGCATCGATTTTAGCATGAATGTAAAAGTGAAGGGAAGTGAACAATTACATTTTATACCGCTCAGTTCGGCCAGTAAGTATACAATTAGTTCCAGTTGGCCGGGACCTTCTTTTGATGGTGAAATGCTACCCAACCAACGCCAGGTAAGCGATAGTGGTTTTAGTGCCCGTTGGAATTTTACCCAGGCAAATCTGCCTTTTGCGAATGTAATGCGTGCGGGATCAGAACAAACCAATACGATGGCTTTTGGTGTAAGCCTTGTGCAGCCTGCAGATCAATATAATAAAACCATGCGGAGCGTGAAGTACGGCATCCTGTTTATCGGACTTACGTTTGCTTTTTTCTTCATCATAGAGCTTATGCAGAAAAAGCCTTTCCACCCCGTGCAGTATGTATTGGTAGGGTTAGCCCTCGTGATCTTTTACACCTTGTTACTGGCAATTAGTGAATACATTTTGTTCGACTATGCCTATCTCATTGCTGCATCTGCCACGATTCTTCTCATAAGTTTCTATGCAACAAGTCACTTTAATAGTTGGAAAACCGGCAGCATTTTCTTCCTGTTGCTTAGCTGCCTCTATGCCTTCATTTTTGTCTTAATCCGTTTAGAAGATACAGCCCTTCTCGTAGGCAGTATCGGCTTGTTTATCGTGCTGGCGCTGGTAATGTTTGGTAGCAGAAAAATAAGTTGGTATGGTCCTTCACACACTCTTCAGTCATAAAATAGAACGCCTAATAATGTATATAAAATTTATAAAATTGCGCTCCGCTGTGCTGGTCTATCTTACCCACCGTATGGCACTACCTATTTTAAAATTAGTACGGCAGCCACAAATATTTCCCCATAATAAACAACAGTTGCTGCGGTTTGCGCCCGGCTCGTTGGGCAGAGACCTTGCGGACTTTATAGACGAGAAGCAATTACAATTATTGCCGTATTATGCCCGTCACGATATAAAGCACATCTTACTTAATTATGAAACCACAGACGAAGGAGAAGTGTGCCTGCAAATGTTTATGCTTGGCAATAGGCATGCTTCCTTCCCGGTTGTGGCAACGGTTTTATTTGGCCTTGCAACCATGCCCGAACACTGGCCCAAGTTCCGGGCTGCATTCAGGAGAGGGAGGCAAAGCAGTCCCATTAAAGATTGGAACTGGTTTGCACTTCTATCGTCAGATACTGACGGGCTAAGAAGGAAAATAAATGGGATTGACTAATTTGTAATCGACCATACTGTAAACTTTAAATAATGCGCTTACTTAAATCTTTTGCCTTCGCAATAAACGGGTTAAGGCTCTGTTGGAAGGAACCTAATTTTAGAATTCATTTGTTGGTGGCCCTATTGGCTGTTGGTGTAGGATTTTGGCTGAAAATCTCCGCACAGGAGTGGGTGCTGGTTTTGCTTTGCATAGGATTAGTACTGTCCCTCGAAATGCTGAATACCGCCGTAGAACAACTTTGCAATTTGTTACACCCAGGGCAGCATCCGGTAATTAAAACTGTAAAAGATATTAGTGCCGCAGCAGTATTGCTTGTGGCCATCATGTCCGTTTGCTGCGGCACCATAATTTTTCTTCCCAAATTGTTACTCATTTTACAAAACCCATGATCATGAAGTCAATTAGTTCTTTCAACAAAATATTTTATAGCTTTTTTCTTTTTATAGCAGCACTGCTTATTTTCAGAATGCTTTATGCTGGCTCTACCCGGTATCTGTTTATGGGCTGGAATCTTTTTCTTGCATGGATACCATATGCACTTTCATCATTTTTTAGGCAGTACCAGCTTAGTCAAAAATGGAAGCAAGCAGTACTTTTTATGAGTTGGCTTTTGTTTTTCCCAAATGCATTGTACATCGTAACAGACTTCGTGCACCTGCAATACGAAAGCGACATGCCATGGTGGTATGACGCAGTTCTTTTGTTTGCTTCCTCGTTTATGGGAATTGTATTGGCGTTTATTTCTTTGCGGCGAGCCGAAGTTTATCTACAAGGTTTGTTCAGTCCTAGGCAAGTGAATTTTTTAATGGCCTTTATTTTATTTCTCGGTTCCTTCGGTGTCTACCTGGGCAGATTTCAACGGTGGAACAGTTGGGATGTGTTGCACAATCCTGTGTCACTTGCTATGGATATTTTAACCAAAATGATAAATCCTTTAGACAACTATAAAGTGTGGGCTATCACAATTTTATTTACAGCCATTTATTCCTTGTTGTATTATTTTATCAGGCTGTTACCGCAAGCGCTTGCCGAAACAAAAAATACCGATTCATAAGAACCGGTATTTTGATATAGAATAGTCTTACAAACCTTAAAAGTCTAAGCCAAGAGAAACATACATAATAGGCCGTCCTTTGAAAAAACCACTCATTGGCCAGCCAATATCATACTTTATGAAATAACCTGCCAGCGTGCTTCTGGCACCAAAGCCGTAGCCACCTGCAAATGGCCCAAGACCACCAGATTTAATTCTAACAACTACATCCCCTTGCCGGTAGGTTACATCTGGTCTCTTAAATGAGTCGTAAGCGCCGTTCCATGCAGTGCCAAGGTCAATAAATTGGGTAATCATAAAATTCCGTAAGAAAGGATTGTTTACCGTTTTATCGGAGAATGTAGAATATACTGGTAATCTGAATTCACTGTTTAATACCACCGCATTATTACCGTTGGCAACGTTTTGTATGTAACCTCTCATATTCACAGCAAGGCTTTGAAATGCGTAATCCTGGTCGTTGTCCGGACGGTTGTTGGTGTTAAAAAATCTTTCTCTTACCAGGTTGCCATTATTATCTATTTTTTGGTTGTTGCCAAACATTAACCAGCCATCCGTACCGCCCAGGTAATAGGCAAACTTTTGACTACCCCAACTGAAATCTGCACCAACACGCCCGGCCCAAATAAAATTGCGATAAATAGGATAATAGTAACGTGCATCTATCCCGAAATTAAATGTGTTGGGGCCATCGGCAAATTTCACACCGCTCACCTGCCTGTTCCAGTCTACAGAAAATTTATAACGCAGGCCATTCCAGATGTTCATTGCCGGATTAAGGCTGTTATCATAAACATACTCCAGGCGGTTTACGTTATACAATATTCTTTGACTTTCAACGGCAGCCGTAGTCTGATCTACGCTTCCAAGTACCTGTTTGTCTGATCGGATGCCGGCAGACAGTCTTATACTTTTGGTTTCATCAAATGGATAGGCAATGTTGGCCTGGTATAAGTTGGTGAAGATCCTTAAGGGTACCCCATTTCCAGCGTCATAATTCAGAACGTTCCTGTAGTAAGAGGCACCCCAATCTACTCTTCTTTTTAAATTTGAATAGTTGATATACCATTCATTGTCTCTAAGATTAGTACTTATCTTATACGCTCCTGTTACCCTGATGTCTTCCATCAAGTCACTTGTACCCAGCCTGATTAGCCCGTTTAAAGGTGTGCCACTGTTAAGCATTATCGGGCCACTGCCGCCGGCATAGGTCTGGTAGCGGTTAATGAGTACCGAATTACTTAGGCCGCCTCCACCGAAATCTACCGAAAACTTTTTAGGTTTATATGGGTACAACTTTGCTGTTGCAAGTATAGATTCTTTACCAGGCTCGGTGGCGTCATATACGTTGCCAATAATTGGTTTTACCGTGGTACCCGAATCAGTGCCAAATTCATTTTGAAATAAATCGTCCTGCTTCCTAACGGTATCTCCTGCAGGGGCAGGCCTGTTGATGGCAGGGTTGGCGACGTCTACTGAAGTCAACTTACTTTCTCTCATAAGTTTTTTCGCATACTCTGTAGGTTGAGCCGTCACGTTTCTTTTGTTAAGTGCTATCTCATCTATTTTTAATTTATACAGCACTTTGTCGTCGCTTTGTCGTGTTACTTCACTCACCTGGTTGCCATCGCCTGCAATGCGTGTTTCTACAAGGCTGCTTTGATAGTTGGTTAAAGGAAAACTGTAGGCCGAGTCCTCCGAGATAGATACAACAGCTATAGAGTCTACATCAGTTTTTTTGTAAACCCTCAGCGTACTATCTACCTGTTGTGGCGAGGGATTTCTTAAAATATCATCCCCAATTAACACCAGCGTATCAAGTCCGGCTTTGGTGCTCGTAAAAAAACCTGCATAGCGATTGCCAATTCCATTTTCGTCACTTACAAACGTGAAGTGGTTTGCATTGTATTGCATGGGTGAGCGTGCATTGCCATATTTTAAATTGGTGAGCTGTGTTATCTGGTTCAGTTCTGGCTTATCTCCAAAATCTGTTATCATAAACACATTGTAGCGGTTATCGCTAGGCAAAATGGTATCGCCAGAAGGAGCCTTAGCACTGGGCCGGTTACTACTGAAGATTATACCACTCTTACCAGGGAAGGCTACAAAAGATGCGTCAATATTATCGTACACATCATTGGTGATTGGTTGGAGTTTTTCGTTGTCAATATTAAAAGTGAAAATATCTGTATGGCCATTTTTTACTGCCGAGAATAATAAGGTCTTACTGTCCAGCATGTATTTCATGTCTTGTATCTGGTCTACCTTATCCGTAAGATCTAGCTTGTATTGTTTTATCCTTGTTATAATATCATACACAAACAATTTCAGTCTTCCCTCGGTTACATATGCTACGGCTATGCGTGTGCCTTTAGGGTCCCATGCCATAATGGGGTAGCTTGGGTTCAACTCATTTTCATAGCTCCTCACGCCATATTTCAACAATGTTTTGTATTCAAAATCTTCACTCAACAAAACCCTTACAATTCCTTTTTTGTACTGAGTTACTACAAAAGAGTTGTTGCGTTTGTTTGGGTTTACATTAAAACGAAAATAATTTAAGCGTTTGCTTATGGTAAAGCCTTCTACATAACTGCCCTTAGGGTACGACTTTCGGCGAGTGACATCTTTATAATACTTCTCTG
Organism: Chitinophagaceae bacterium; assembly: GCA_043737055.1. Lineage (GTDB taxonomy): Bacteria > Bacteroidota > Bacteroidia > Chitinophagales > Chitinophagaceae > Ferruginibacter. The sequence continues at coordinate 5,804 of JAYTBG010000307.1, forward strand.
TTTCATACTCCATAAACTCTTTGAGAAGATCGGTAAATTTTAGCTTGGTAATTTGTCGGCTTGCCTTGTTTAGGTTCTTGTATTGTCTCGCTAGGTAGAAGAAGTAGGTTACGTTTTCTTTTTTGTATTTCTCTTCTATAAAATACCAAAATGCATGACCGGCAAGCAACGGCCTTGCAAAACTGAGTGAAGAAAATTTATTGTAATTACCACTCAGCAGTTCACTTTTTAGATCGTCGTCTAAATCGGCACTCCAGTTTTGGCCAACGTAGGCCATGTAGCCGTCTGTGAGCCAGGCAGGTAAATCAAGCAAGGTTTGGTTGCCTGCAACTTCTCCAATATCATCTCCGAAAAGTAAATTTTCGGTGATAATCTGCGCTATACCTTCCCTTATTTGTTTCTTTAAATTGGAATGATCTGCATTAAAATAAACGACCATTTTATTGTTTACAAATTTGGTAGTTCCGCCTGTTTTTAGGATGTCTGTTTCCAGCCCTATGTTGGTTTGTTGCATGTGGGCAAACTCATTGTAAAGAACAATGTTGGCACGCCGTTGCAAGCTGAACTCTGTTGAACTTTCTATCTGTGGCAGTTCCTGCTCTGCACTTTGCGCAACAAACTTTGCCAGTTCCTGTCCCTTGTCGTAGAAATAAACGTTGAAATTTTTTGTTTGGTAATACTGCCACTTAAATTTATTGTGTTGCACCCGATTGCGACCAAACAATACCGAATTCACCTGCGCAATGCCAATAGCTGATGGTAAAATGAAGAGTAAGGATATTAAAATTATTCTGCTGAACTTTGCCATACTATTGAGTTGATATTGAGTACTAAATTACTTTATTCGGGCGTATCATTAAAATTTTTAACCTAATCATGCTCAAGCTAAAAACATTCGAATTTAGTCCTATACAGGAAAATACGTACATTCTTTATAATGAGTTTAACGATTCAATAATTATTGACCCCGGCTGTTATTTTGAAGAGGAGCGGGAGGCACTGGCAGGTTTCATTGAACAAAATAACCTTCATCCGAAACTGCTGCTAAACACTCATTGCCACCTTGACCACGTTTTTGGAAACAAGTTTGTGTCAGAGAAATTCGGGCTAACGCTCCACCTGCACGAAAAAGAGTTGCCCGTGTTGCAATTTGCGCCCACCAGCGGACTTATGTACAACATGCCTTTTGACAATTATGCGGGTGAGTTTGTGTTTTTAGAACCGGGACAAAAACTTACGTTAGGTGAAGATCAGCTGGAGATTTTATTTACTCCGGGGCACAGCCCTGCAAGCCTCAGCTTTTACAACAAAAATGCAGGCTTCGTAGTGTCCGGCGATGTACTTTTTAAACAAAGTATTGGACGTACAGACTTGCCCGGCGGCAATTTTGATACCCTTATTAACAGCATAAAGACGGAGTTACTGGTTTTGCCAGACGAAACAATTGTTTATAGCGGCCATGGAGATCCTACAACAATCGGTAACGAAAAAAGGACAAATCCTTATTTGCAGTAAAACAGATCTCATTAAACTCTTTCCTGGCAAATTTCAATCAAAACACCGTTGGTGCTCCTGGGGTGGAGAAAACAGACTAGTTTATTGTCCGCACCTTTCTTGGGTTCGTCGCTCAATAAAATGAAACCCTCTTGTTTCAGCCGTTGCATCTCTGCATAAATGTCTGCCACTTCAAAAGCAATGTGGTGCATGCCTTCACCTTTTTTGTTGATAAACCCAGCTATGACGCCATCTGGTGAGGTACTTTGCAACAGTTCTATTTTCGTATTTCCCTGCAGTAGGAAAGCAGTGTTCACATGCTCTGTTAAAACTTGTTCTTGTTTGTAACATGTAGTATTGAATAATTTTTCGTAGAGCGGTATAGAAACCTCGAAATCCTTTACCGCTATGCCAATATGTTCTACTTTAAGCATGTATAATTTTTTAGGAAGTTGTGTTTACGAAATGAGTAAAATGATAAAGGCAAGATACTGCGGGATACGTAAATAGAACCTTTTATAGTAATTTTGCGTTATAAGAATTAATAAAAAATAATGATAACCGATATGTTGAAATTGCCGATTTACCTTGATAACAACTCCACTACACCAATGGATCCTCGTGTATTGGAAGCAATGACACCCTACTTTTTGGAGCATTTTGGAAATGCAGCAAGCCGCAATCATCCGTTTGGCTGGGAAGCAGAAGAAGCAGTGGATTATGCACGGGAGCAAGTGGCTAAATTAATAGGTGCCGATCCTAAAGAGATCATTTTTACCTCTGGTGCTACAGAAGCCGACAACCTCGGAATAAAGGGTGTTTTTGAAATGTACGCCAGCAAAGGCAACCATATAATTACTGCCACTACCGAACATAAAGCCGTATTGGATACTTGCAAGCACATAGAAAAAAGCGGTGGTGAGGTTACCTACCTGCAAGTGAAGCCTGATGGCTTGATAGATTTGAAGGAGTTGGAAGCCGCTATTAGACCGACAACTATTTTAATCTCGATCATGTATGCTAACAACGAGATTGGTACAGTAATGCCTATCAAAGAAATTAGCGCAATTGCCCGCAAACATGGGGTGTTGGTTTTTACAGATGCAACACAGGCCGTTGGCAAAATTCCTGTAGATGTAAATAAGGATGGCATTGATCTGATGGCCTTTACAGGTCACAAAATGTACGGTCCCAAGGGCGTAGGAGCGCTATACGTTCGTCGTAAAAATCCAAGAGTAAAAGTGACGGCTCAAATGGACGGCGGTGGCCACGAAAGAGGTATGCGTAGCGGTACCTTAAACGTACCAGGTATTGTCGGGTTTGGAAAGGCATGTGAATTATGCATGTTGGAAATGGACGCCGATACAAAACGCATTAGCAAGCTAAGAGATAAACTAGAAACAGCGCTGTTGTTGCTCGAAGAAGCATATGTGAATGGCAGCCGGGAACACCGCTTGCCGCATGTTGCCAATATTTCTTTTAAACATGTAGAAGGTGAAGGACTCTTAATGGGCTTCAACAAAAACATAGCGTTGAGTTCAGGTTCTGCATGTACTTCGGCATCGCTGGAGCCTAGTTACGTATTGAAAGCGCTTGGCCTGGGAGATGACCTTGCGCATAGTTCACTAAGATTTGGATTGGGAAGATTTACAAATGAAGATCAGATCGATTATACCATCAAAGCCATCAGCGAAACTGTAATGAAGTTGCGGGAAATGAGTCCTCTTTGGGAAATGTATAAAGAAGGAATAGATTTGAGCACCATAGAATGGGCGGCGCATTAGAATTAAAAATTAAAAATTTAAAAGTCAAAAAAGAGCATCGGGGCTATAAATCTTTTTACTTTTTAATTTCGACTTTGGTAAAACAATTTAAATTTTAAAAATAATAACCATGGCATATTCAGAAAAAGTAATAGATCACTACCAAAACCCAAAAAATGTGGGTACGCTGGACAAATCGAGTAGCAGCGTGGGAACCGGGTTGGTAGGTGCGCCAGAGTGCGGAGATGTTATGCGTTTGCAGATCCAGGTAGATGATGCAACTGGCATGATAACAGATGCAAAATTTAAAACTTTTGGTTGCGGTTCAGCAATTGCTTCTTCATCTCTGGCAACCGAGTGGTTAAAAGGCAAAAGCGTAGACGAGGCCTTAAAAATCGACAACATGGAAATCGTGGAAGAACTGAATCTTCCTCCTGTAAAAATCCATTGTTCAGTTTTGGCAGAAGATGCTATCAAGGCGGCTATAAACGACTACAGGGTAAAGAATGGGAAAGAGGCCATTAAGTTTGAAGAAAGTGTAATTCACTAGGCTCCCTAAATTCCCCGAAAGGGGGAGTTAAGAGAAAGAATAAATTGAAGTGTATTTAATAATCGAAGGTTATTTGTGCACTTCTAAAGCAACTCAAAATGTCAGAAACGCACATTCTAAATAATATTGCCAACTCTGCTATCGCAGAGTCCCAACCCCCCCCTTCGGGGAGCGGGGGGGCTGAAAATTCTATTTACATAAGCAATAAAGCAAAAGTAAAAGTAAAGCAGCTCATGAGTGACGCCGGCGTATCAGAGGACCCAGCTTATTTCTTAAGAGTGGGAGTTGTAGGCGGCGGCTGTAGCGGCTTGAGCTATAAGCTTGATTTTGACAACGAAGTAAAACCAATGGACCAGGTGTTTGAAGACAAGGGGATGAAAATCGTAACTGACCTTAAAAGTTTTCTTTACCTGGTAAATACAGAATTAGAATTCAGTGACGGTTTAAATGGCAAGGGATTTTATTTCGAGAATCCAAATGCGAGCCGAAGCTGTGGCTGTGGCGAAAGCTTCGCTGTTTAAAAAAATAATAAAGACTTTATTAAAACGCTCCGCCATGGAGCGTTTTTTTTGCACCTGTATTTTGGAAAAGTGTCCAGCATTAAAAATAAAAAAGCCCGGCACTGAGGTGTCCGGGCTTTCAAATTTTTAGTGTTATTACTGAATGATGAACGCAGCACTCAGCTTGTTATTATTATTCACCAGGGTTACGTGGTAAACAGAAGGCTGCAGAGTTGTTTTGACATTCAAAGTATGGGTAGTATTACCGCCATTGTGCAAAATAGTGCCGGTGTATACTTGCTGGCCCCTTGAATTTGTTAATCGCACCGCATAATTTCCTTTGTCAAGATTTGACAAATTAACCTTCACAGAATTACCATTTTGATACGCCAGAATTTCAGAACGGTCACTGCTTAGATTCATTTTTAAAATTTCTGATACTTTCTTTCTACCATCTTTATCTACAGTAACTATTTTATAGTAGTTATTGGCTTTTGCCGGGGTTAAATCGGTACTGGTATAAACATTTTCTATATCATTATTTCTTGCAGCAACTGTTGCAATAGAAGTGAAGGATACCCCGTCAGCAGACCGTAAAATTTCGAAATGGCTAACATTTACTTCTTGTGCCGTTTTCCAGCTTAGCTGAACGTTGTTACCGGCAACTTTTCTAAGAGAAAAATTGCTGAATTGCAAGGGAAGTGCTCCGCCTACATAGGTATTAAAGGTTGTAGCAGTGTAATCTGAAAAACCTGGGTTTGCGGCAGGGCCAACATCACCTATCAGTTCGTTAGACCTGAAAGCTGATGTTGCAATATAGCTTGCCAGGAATTTAAATGTACTTCCGGAGGAAATGCCAATTTGTGATTTAAGTACGGTGAAATTATAAACCGCGGCGTTCGGTCCGGTGGGCGTTAACATAGCGTCTCCGATGTAAACGAGACTGATTGGACCTCCGTTTGCCAATTCAAAAATTGCGGCAAAGCCCTGGTCAAAACTAATGGCGTAATCTGGTAAAAACTCTGCCGGAAAGGTTAAGATAGACTTATTGGTTGCGGAACTGTAGCCTGAGGTGGCTGTGCGGAGACCGTCATTATTGTCCTGGAAACCGGCAGTACTGCTAAAGCCACCGGCTTTAGAATCAATGTAAAGTACAACTGCGTCATTTAAGGCTCCCGGGCCTTTTGTAAATGCAAAACTATAAGATGTTGCATTATTGGAAATGTTCAACGAGCCTCCACCGGCTGCGCCCGCAAAGCCGGTTTTTCCGTTACCCGGAAATGTTTCCTGGCATAGGGCAGGAGCAACTGCTGCTAACAGCAAGAAGGAAATGTAGATTTTTTTCATACTTGTTTTTTTAGTGTAAGCTTCTAAGTTACAAAGAAGCTGAAAGTTTCATTTAAATTGAGTTACGTTTTTTGACTGTTTTCATAATTTTATTTAACTCATATGTGAGGCGCAGCAAAAAAAGCCCCTGCTGGTAAAAGCAGGGGGACAGTTGGTTTTGGTAAACGTAATTGAATGTCTTTTGAAAAGGCATTCGGAAAGGTATAAAAGTCAAAAAAACAAAACAAAAAATAATGTGCGGCAATCGCTTCGGTTTAAGGTAGACACCGAAGGTATTTCGATAGCTGCACAGCCCTAAAAAAAACTTAGCCCATGTGTAAGAGGCTGTTAACCCGTTAAATAGTAAATTGCACCAATTTTAATCTACATGTGGAGTATTTGTAAAAAGGATCTCAATCAATTTTTTAGCAATCTTACCGGGTATATAGCCATAATCTTATTTCTACTCATCAACGGTATCTTTCTTTTTATGTTGCGGGATAGCAGCATATTTGAATTCGGATATGCAAGTCTGGATAAATTTTTTGAATTGGCTCCGTGGGTATTAATGTTTCTTGTACCCGCCGTAGCCATGCGCTCTCTTGCTGATGAATTCCGTTCCGGCACTTTTGAAATACTTAAAACCAGGCCTCTTACTTACTGGAATATTGTGGTTGGAAAATACTTTTCTATCCTGCTGGTGATGCTTTTTGTTATCCTTCCAACGTTCATTTACATTATAACCATAAAAACCCTGAGCTCATCTGGCAGCATAGATACTGGCGGCATTGCCGGCAGCTACCTCGGACTTTTTTTACTGGCAGCCGTTTTTGCCGCCATCAGTTTATGCTGCAGCAGTTTTACCAGCAATGCGGTAGTTTCTTTCCTCGTAAGTGCATTTACTTGCCTCATCCTTTATTTTGGATTTAGCGCATTAAGTCAATTGCCAGTGTTGCAGGGCGGTGCTGATTTTTACATAGAAATGCTCGGGATAGATTTTCATTACAGGAGTATCAGCCGGGGAGTGTTGGATAGCAGGGACCTGGTGTATTTTTTAAGCATCATCTTTTTATCCTTGCTTATTACCACTAAGAATCTGCAAAAAAAATAGTCTACCCATCAGGGCGGTTTGACAGTAGCTAAAAAAGTACAATGAATAAAACATTTAATAGGCTGGGTAGAAACAAACTTTGGCTGCTCATTGTGCTTGTACTTTTATTTTGCATTAACTGGGCAGCATCGGTATGGCACAACAGGATAGATTTTACCAATGAAAAAAGATTTACCCTCAGTGCCGCAACTAAAAAATTATTAAAAGGAATCAAAGAACCGATTCAGGTAGATGTCTTTCTAAAAGGAAATTATCCCAGCGGTTTTAAAAAGCTAAGCACAACCACAGAAGATTTACTGCAGGAGTTTAAGGAAGTGGCCGGGCTTAATTTTCAATATACTTTTATTTCTCCGGAAGAAAAGATGGAGGGTACAAATGTCTCTTACAGCGATTCTCTGCTGAATATGGGTATGCCATTCATTAACCTTACCTCACAGGTAGAGCAGGGCCAGCAACAACAAGTGTTGTTCCCCGTAGCTTTTGTGCACATTGGGCAAAGGGTGGTACCTGTTGTTATTTTTGAGAAAAAAGGATTTGCCAATCCGGATTTTAAAGATGGTAACCGGATAACGTCTTCAGAATTGAATGGGGCAGAAGCCTTGTTGGAATATAAGTTTGCAGATGCCATCTCTAAGGGCACCCAAACGAGTTTGCCTGTAGTAGGCTATTCTATAGGTAATGGCGAACCCTCGCCAGGGCAGTACGCCACTTACGACCTGGTGGAAAACGTCTTAAGACCATCTTACCAATTTTTTACTTTCAATTTAAATGCCCAGGCATTCATTCCCAAGGAATTTAAACTGTTCATCATTGCAAAACCCACGCAGCCATTTAGCGAACAAGCTAAATTAAAGCTGGATCAATTTGTTATGAACGGAGGCAAAGTCCTCATGTTCATAGATAGGTTGAATGCTGAAATGGACAGTCTACAGATAAAAAATGAAGTGATTGCATACGATCGTGGGCTGGAGTTGAACGACCTCATGTTTAAATATGGAGTGCGTCTAAATGCAGATCTGGTTATGGATCTCCAATGCGATGTGCTGCCCTTTGATGTGAACGGTAATGGGCAATTTGACCTGCTACCCTGGAATTATTTTCCGGTGTTAGAGTCAAAATCTAATCATGCCATCAATAAGAATATTGGTTTTGTTTCTGCTCGTTTTGCAAACTCTTTGGATACTGTTGAGGCCGAAGGGATCAAAAAAACAATTCTTTTAAGCTCCTCGAATAATGCCCGGCGGATTGCAACGCCTGCACTCATAAGTGGTAGCGAGAATGTGGCCGCCCCGGAAGATGCAAAATTTAAAACGCCCAACATTCCAATAGCAGTGCTGCTGGAAGGTAAATTTGCTTCGCTTTTTGCCAACCGAAGCACGCAGGCTATGAGAGACTCGATTTCGGCCTATGGAGGCCAGTACTTGCCACAAAGCGTTAGCGATAATAAAATAATTATAGTTGGAGATGGAGATATGATTTTGAATGCTGTAGTAAAAGGCACTGAGCCGACACCTATGGGCATGAACCCATACACGTTTGGCACGCAGCGGGAATTTCCTTTTGCAAACAGGGAGTTTGTGCAGAGCTGCCTCGACTATTTAATCAATGAAAATGATTTAAGCGAGGCAAAGGGAAAAGACTACGTTATACGGTTGTTAGACACCAAAAAAGTAGCAGAGCAAAAAAACTTTTGGCAGTTGATCAACATTGTGGTGCCAGTTTTGATCGTTACTTTATTCGCTGTCATTTTTCAGTGGATGAGAAAAAGAAAATATTCTAAATAAACAACATGGAGAAGACGCAATTAATATACCTGGTGTTTGGCATTGTGATAGTGCTTTCTCTGGTTTTTGATCTTGGGCTAATGAGCAAGAAAGATCAAAAAGTTACCATCAAACAGGCTTTGTATCAAACATTCTTTTGGGTGGGTTTGGCCCTCGCTTTCTGTATTTTTCTTTGGATAGAAGAAGGACAGAAACCGGCACTAGAGTACTTGAGCGCTTACCTTATGGAATGGAGCCTGAGCATTGATAATATTTTTGTGTTCATCCTCATTTTCAGTGCCTTTAGTGTAAAGGAAAAAAATTATGGAAGGGTCTTGCTCATTGGTATTTTAATGGCCATTGTGTTTAGAATTATCTTCATAACAGTAGGAGTTGCACTCGTAGAAAAGTTTCACTGGTTGCTGTATGTATTTGGAGTTTTCCTTGTATACACCGGCTACAAAATGTTTATGGCCAGCGGAGAAGATGAAGAGTTTGATCCGCAGCAAAGCAAAGTGTATAAGTTCATGAAAAAAATATTGCCACTTACGCCACACGACGGCAATGGTAAATTCAGCGTAATAGAAAACGGTAAGAAAAAATACACAACCCTTTTTGTGGTGGTCATGATGTTGGCTGCCATTGATTTAGTTTTTGCCTTAGATTCTATACCTGCGGTGATGGGCATTGTAGATACTAAAACTGTGGGCTACGAAGACACTGCAAGACTGGTAATTTACACTTCTAACATATTTGCTGTTCTCGGTTTAAGATCTCTTTTCTTCCTGCTGCGTGGTGCGGTGAGTAAATTTGACTACCTGCCACAGGGCATTGCGGTGGTGCTCATCTTTATTGGGCTTAAAATGTTGGGCGAGCATTGGATCAACCAATGGATAGACAAAACCACCCAGGTATTTATTTCCCTCGGTTTCATTGTCGTTTGTTTGGCAGCCTCTGTTATATACTCCATCTTTATAGATAAGGGCATTGCCAGGAAGGCGCTTAATGATATAGAAGCCGGGGATGACGAAGCTAACTAACCAATTCTGCAACCAGCGTGGCGTATAACATCAATGACATTATTTCAATAATTGGCGCCCATGCATTGGTACCAAATCCCGGGCCCATAGATGAACTTGTAATAGATAGTCGCAAAATAAATTTGCCAGGTACGTCTATGTTTTTTGCGCTCAAAGGCAACCCGCAAGATGGCCACCAATATATCAACGAAGTTTACAATAAATCGGTACGCTATTTTATAACGAGCCAACCCGTCCATGAAAGTCTTTACCCAGGTGCTTACTTTATTCAAGTATCAGATACACTCACCACATTACAAGATATTGCAGCCTATCACCGGCACCAGTTTAGTTATCCGGTTATTGGCATCACAGGCAGTAATGGCAAGACCGTTGTAAAAGAGTGGTTGTTCCAGTTATTGAACGATGACTATATCATTGTAAGAAGCCCAAAGAGTTACAACTCCCAAGTAGGTGTTCCACTTTCTGTTTGGCAAATGCAGCAACAACATACCCTTGCTATTTTTGAAGCCGGTATTTCCAGGCCGGGGGAGATGGCAAAGCTGCAGGCCATCATTGACCCGGAGATTGGCATATTTACGTTTTTAGGAGATGCACACGCCGAAGGTTTTACAAGTAAACAACAAAAGCTCCATGAAAAACTTTTGTTGTTTACCAGATCTAAATGTTTGTTTTACTGTGCAGATGAAAAGCAATTGGACGAGGCCGTTGAAACATTTAAAGCAGAACACAATGCAGACCTAAAACTTTTTTCATGGGGTAAAGAAAAGAAGAATTTTCTCCAGGTCCAAAGTTGTGTTACAAAGCAATCCGGCACACTGCTAGCCTGCGTAGTCGAGAACACTACTCATGAATTTTTTATCCCTTTTACAGATGAGGCCTCGGTGCACAATGGCATTACCTGCATAGCCGTTTTGTTTTACCACAACGTTGCTCCAGCAACAATCCGTGAACGACTCCTGCTGCTGCGCAGGCTAGAAATGCGCCTCGAGCTAAAGCAGGGAATCAACAATTGTTCGCTCATTAATGATGGGTATAGCGCCGATATCAATGCACTTGGCATTGCACTTAATTTTTTAGAACAACAACAGCAGTATGCACGCCGTACCGTTATATTGAGCGATCTCTTTGAATCTGGTCAGCCTCCGGAAGATCTCTACCGCAGCATAGCCCATCTTTTGCAGCAAAAAAAGCTCTTTCGATTTGTTGGTATTGGACCAATGATTAAGGCCTATGCAACATTTTTTAATGGCTTGGGTGCTGCCCATTTTTATGAAACCACCCATGATTTTACCAAGGATATACCAAATCTTCATTTTTTTGAAGAAACGATTTTGATAAAAGGGGCGAGACTTTTTCAGTTTGAAAAAATTAGCAAATGCCTGGAGCAGAAAATGCACCAGACTTTCCTTGAAATAGACCTAAACGCATTGCGACACAACATCAATATTTACAGGCAGCAACTAAAGCCCGGGGTAAGATTAATGTGTATGGTAAAAGCGTTCAGTTACGGAAGCGGCAGTTTTGAAATAGCCAGTTTGCTGCAACATGCCGGCGTAGACTACCTCGGCGTAGCCTATGCAGACGAAGGCGTAGAACTCCGCAAAGCAGGGATAAAATTGCCGGTGATGGTAATGAACACAGAAGAAGCTGGCTTTGATTCGATCCTGCAGTACAACCTTGAGCCAGAACTATACTCCTTTAAAATATTGCAATCATTTAAAGAGTACCTTATCGAGCAAAATATAGTAGACTATCCTGTTCACATCAAGATAGATACCGGTATGAACCGGCTTGGTTTTGAGCCCGAAGAAGTGGCAGCGCTTGCTGCAATTTTACATGATGGCCGCTGTAAGGTTTTGTCTGTTTTTTCTCATCTGGCAGGGGGAGGAGAAGCGGGGCATGATGCTTTTACAAACGAGCAGGCACGGCTGCTCCAAGAGGCCACAAGCTTACTACAAAAAAATTTAGGCTATCCCTTTATTTGCCATATTGCCAACAGCAGTGCTATCAACAGGCATGCACATTTGCAACTGGATATGGTGCGGCTGGGTATTGGCATGTTTGGTATTGACACCGACAGCAGCATCCGGGCACGGTTGAGAAATGTGACGACTCTTAAAACAAGTATTTCGCAGATAAAGCAGGTAAAACAAGGCGAGAGTGTGGGTTACAGCCGTAGTGCCATAGCCGATGCAGATAAAACAATTGCCACAGTTCGTATTGGCTACGCAGATGGATATCCACGTTTACTCAGCAATGGTGTTGGAGCAATGCTTGTGAATGGAAAGGAAGCTCGGGTGATCGGTAGAGTCTGTATGGATATGACCATGCTGGATATTACCGGCATTGAGGCAATGGAAGAAGATGAAGTAATCGTTTTTGGAGACGGCCTGCCGGTGCATACCCTGGCGGGTTGGGCCCACACAATAGAATACGAAATACTTACCAATATTTCGGGCCGGGTAAGGCGGGTTTATTTTGAAGAATGAGTAGCCAGTAGCATGGTTTACATAACTGAAACTCAAAAATCATCACTCTCTGCTGCACTTCTGTATCGCAAAAACGACCCTTAAGATTAACAATATCCACAAAACCACTTAACGAATAAACTTATCTTTGTCAGCATCAGTTATGAAATCGAGACATTTAATCATTATCATCGCCCTCATAGTCATTGCAGACCAGGCTTTGAAAATTTACATCAAAACAAACTTTCAGCTTAACGACTCAGAGGCCATGTTGGGTAACTGGTTCCAATTATATTTTGTGGAGAATCCCGGTATGGCCTACGGTTTAAAATTTGGTGGTAATTGGGGGAAGATGGCCCTGACCATTTTTAGACTGATTGCAGTGGGCTTCGGTACCTGGTACCTCGGGAGCATAATCAGGAAGGGTTATGGCAAAGGCTTTATTATTTGTGCGGCTTTGGTTTACGCCGGCGCACTGGGTAACCTGATCGATTCCTGCTTTTATGGAATGATGTTCGACAAAGGGATGTTGTTTGACGCACAACTAGGCCAGTATGTAGATTATAGCGGTCTCGCAACATTCTCAAAAAATGGCTATGCTTCTTTTCTCCATGGCAACGTGGTTGATATGCTCCACTTTCCATTAATAGAGGGCAACTTTCCCTCCTGGCTCCCGTTTTGGGGAGGAGAACATTTTTTATTTTTTAGCCCGATATTTAATATTGCTGATGCATCTATCACGACAGGTGTCCTGTCTATCCTGGTGTTCCAACGCCGGTTTTTCGGCCATCAAAAGGAAGGGGAGCATCACACGGTAGAAACCGATAGCCTGGTAAATGATACCAACCAGGTTTCCTAATGGAACTCATCAGTCAGACCAATAAAAAACTAATTGAAACACTATGAAATTTCTGAAATCCTACATGGTCATTGCCTTGTCAATGTTCATTTTACTTTCTTGCCAAAAAGAATATAGCCTTGAAGATGCCGCTGGCACTGCAACGGGCACTTTAAAGGCTGACTCCTTCGGCGACTGCTTGCCAAGTTCGGTAAACGGTATTTTCAAAGTTGACTCAACGCTGGGCACAGGGAACTACATTGATGTTCAACTCAATTTAAGCACGGGTGGAGCC
>JAYTBG010000308.1:0-3493 GCA_043737055.1 Chitinophagaceae bacterium
ATTTCCTTTACCTATTTTTTCACAAAAATTAATGGATACCGCAATTAAAATTAATAAGAGCAATATCAGCAATTCAATGTACAGGTTAATGCAGCTTAACCCGATAAATTTTAAGTATGACACAAAGACTTATCCGTATTTGAATTTACAAGAAGGTTTGCATCATGGCTTTATGGCCAATGAAATGGAAAAGGTTTTTCCTGAATTGATTCATACAAAACGCATTGCTTACAGTTTCGGTAAAAACTTGTATAGGGATGCTACCATCAAATCAATTGACGAAATGGAATTGATACCCATACTGGTGGCAGGATTAAAAGAACAGCAATTACAAATTGAAAAATTGCAAACGGACATAATAGAACTTAAAAAGCTAATAATTAACAAAACATCATATTAGAAGCAATTAAACGGACAAGCTGAACACCGTATTACAAAGTAAGCAACATCAAATTTATAGAGATGATCAAAACAAAGCTTATTGGTTGCTTGCTTATTTTAGGAGTGGCAACATCCTGCAAACAGGCAACAGAAAGAATTAAAGAAGAAACAGGCAAAGCTGTTTCGCAAACAAATGAAAAAGTTCAAAAAGTTATTGATGACCTCGGATTGGTGTATGTAGAAGAAGGTGCACAAAACATAATTACCTACGATGAAGTAAATGCTGCCCAACAAGCATGGTGTGATGCCCTGGTAAAAATTGGAAAGCTTAACGAAGAAGGTGGAGATTATAAAGCCTTTGCAGAGCAAGTACTTTCCGAAGCCTATAATTATGATAATGGCAAAGTATTTTTTAAGCCAACATTGGCTTACGGAGATCGAACCTTTAGAAATGATAAAAAAGGAGCATTGGCATACTTTGTTGGCGGCGACCCGGCGTACCCCAACGATAAAGGCTTTGCACTAACCCCCTGGGTAAAGGCCCGCTACGACAATGCCGGCGAAAAAAATGAAGGCATACAAATTTATGGTTCGGTGGCTATTACAATGGGTAACGTTTGGGTTACTGCTAAAGATGGCAAAGAGGTAATGGTAGACAAAACCTGGGTATTTAAAAAAGGAAAAGATGGCAAACTAAAAATCATCGTACACAAATCAGCGCTTCCTTTTACTCCGGCGGCTTCATAATTCGTAAAAAAGGTGCTGATTAATGTCTGGCTCCCTCGTAAATAAAATCTATGTTATTTGCAGTTTATCGGCTACCGCATGACAAAGATTTTAAGGAATTTTTTCAGCGAACTATTTCTCCAACTTAAAATTAAAAATTATGAAATGTCCCAACTGCGATCAAGTACTTCAAATTTCTGAAAGGCAAAATATAGAAATTGATTATTGTCCCTCATGCCGCGGAGTCTGGTTAGACAAAGGTGAATTAGATAAGATCATTGATTTTTCTAACCAGCAACTAACCCTGGTTTCAAACACACATAATGACGACGACTACAACGATGATAATGACCTTAAATACAAGGGTTACAATAACAACCAGCAAAAAAATGACAAATATCCAGATAACCAGAATTATGCAAATAGAAACCATAAGAAAAAATCTTTCCTGGGAGAATTGTTTGACTTTGGCTGATAAGTAAAGCGATGGAAGAAGTTGAGTAAAAACTAAATACAATATATATGAATTGGCATAAGCTAGCTAAACCAGAAGTTTTTGAATTGTTGGCCACAGGCCAGTCAGGCTTGAGTGCCAGTGCGGCCGAAAGTAAATTAAAAGAGTTTGGCCGCAACGAATTACAGGAAGGCAAGAAGAAAACGATAGCAGGCATTTTGTTGGCACAGTTTAAGGATGTGATGATTTTAATTCTGCTTGCGGCGGCAGTCATTGCAGGCGTTTTAGGCGACCTTACGGACACCATCGTAATTTTAATCATTGTATTGTTGAATGCGGTTATTGGCTTTATCCAGGAGTACCGGGCAGAAAAATCAATGCAGGCTCTGAAACAAATGGCAGTTACACAATGCAGGGTGCTTCGGGATGGAAACAATACAAGCTTATCTGCCTCATTGCTGGTACCCGGTGATGTTGTAGTATTAGAAGCCGGCAATGCGGTGCCTGCAGATTTACGCATAATTGAATCAAAGAACTTGAAAATTGAAGAAGCCGCATTAACAGGAGAGTCGCACGCAGTAGATAAAATAACTGAAGTGTTGCACTCCGATGAGTTACCATTAGGCGATAAAAAGAACATGGCATTTAAAGGAACATTTGTCACCTACGGCAGAGGTAGTGGTGTGGTGATTGCAACGGGTATGCAAACAGAGTTGGGCCGCATTGCCAAAATGCTTCAGGAGGCAGAATCACTTACGCCACTGCAACAACGTATGGTTTCATTTGGAAAGAAGTTGTCTGTATTGGTATTGTTTTTATGCATCGTTTTTTTTGTAGCAGGTTGGGTGCGTGGCGAGGATGTCGTTAAACTCGTGCTTACCAGTATATCACTCGCCGTAGCCGCAATACCTGAAGCCTTGCCGGCTGTTATTACCATTTCATTGGCATTGGCAGCAAAACGAATGATCCGGTTTAATGCACTTATTCGAAAACTCCCTGCTGTAGAAACATTGGGTTCGGTAAAGTATATATGCACCGACAAAACAGGTACACTTACTAAAAACAAAATGCATGTGGAGCATGTATTTGTAAATGGAAAACTATATGAGCGAAACGACGTATCGAATTTACAGGAGGATGCGGCAGTAAACCTTTTATTACATGCCATTGCTTTAAACAACGATGCAATACAAGACAGTGATAAAAATATAAAGGGGGATAGCACCGAAGTAGCCTTGATGCAACTGGCAGTAGAGCAAAATATACAAACCGATAACTGGCCAAGAATAGAAGAAATACCGTTTGATGCGGACAGGAAAATGATGACTACTTTTCATACGCATGAAAATAAAATCATTTCATTTACCAAAGGAGCCCCGGATATTTTATTGAATCGCTGTGTAAATATTGATGTCTCAACACTCCAGGAAAGCGTAGACCTTATAGCCGCTAAAGGACACCGGGTATTAGGTTTTGCGTGTCGCTACTGGGATCAATTACCTGAAAGTCCGGAGAGTTCCTTACATGAAGTTGGCTTAACATTCTTAGGGCTCACCGGTATTATTGATCCTCCCCGGGAAGAAGTTTTTGAAGCAGTAGACCAATGTAAAACAGCAGGTATTGTGCCGGTAATGATAACAGGCGATCATCCATTAACAGCGGAAACCATTGCCCGCCGCATCGGGATATTAGAGTCTGACAACGAAAACATGATCATAACCGGACAGCAACTGGCGGTATTGGAGGATGAAAGTTTCCTGAACAAGGTAGAAAAAATAAGGGTATACGCAAGGGTTTCTCCCGAGCAGAAACTGCAAATTGTAAAAGCCCTGCAGCACAAAGGTAACTTTGTAGCCATGACCGGCGATGGCGTAAATGACGCCCCCTCTTTGAAAAGAGCCAACATAGGAATAGCAATGGGCATCACAGGAA
>JAYTBG010000309.1:0-3482 GCA_043737055.1 Chitinophagaceae bacterium
GGGTATTGAATGATGATTTTGTTGCAGGCGGTGGAAAATTTCCTACCCATCCGCATGATAACATGGAGATTGTAACCATCCCATTTACCGGAGCGTTGCACCATAAAGACAGTACGGGTGGAGAAGGAATTATAAAAGCAGGTGATGTGCAGATAATGAGTGCTGGTAGCGGTGTTCAACATTCAGAAGCCAATGCATCTGCAACTGAATCGGTAACTCTTTTTCAGATATGGTTATTTCCAAAACTGAGAAATATTACCCCAAGATATGACCAACGCACATTTGATACAACCGACCGGGAAAATAAATGGCAGGTGATAGTTTCTCCAAATGAAGCTGATGCGGCACTCTGGATAAACCAGGATGCAAGGTTTTCGCTTACAACTTTACAAGCAGGAAATGTACTTACGTATAACAATGCTTTTGCTGGTAACGGCGTTTACCTCGTTGTAATAAGCGGTTCTGTAAATGTGAATAATATTGCTTTAGGTAAAAGAGATGCATTGGGTATTTATGACACGGATTCTTTTACAGTAACAGCTAGTGAAAATGCAGAACTGCTGGCGATCGAAGTACCGATGAATTAGGAGTAGAGCAGTAGAGCAGTTAAACTGAAATATATTTTTTTATTGATTGTTAGTTAAAAATCCACAACAATATCGGCTTGCCGGGCTTATTTAGATATAATTTTAATTGCTGGAGAAAAGCAGGCGATACAGTAGGGCAACCCCAGCTTGTACAAATTTTTTGTGGGGCAACTTCACCTGTAGGCACGCTTGGGTGGGCATGCAATACCACAAAACGTTTGTAAGCATTACTGTTGGTTGCATCAAGGCCTTGCAGCTTGTAAGCAAGACCAAACTTTCCATTATATGACTGGCCTATTTTATATTTGCCCGTTGAACTACAGTTGCTACCTGGCTCGTTTGAAAACATAATTGCAGCTGAATAAGTAGTACCGCATCCGTGGGTTACCATACCAGCTGTAGCAATACTGTCACCCTTTAAACCCTAACTCCGCCCAAATTTACCCCGTCTAATAAAAATATTTTAATAAAACCTAACACAGGTCATTGTTATTATGTTCTTTTGTGCTAAATTTAGACAACCTAAATATGTTGCTTATGTATCTTCCTCTATGGGCCTTAAAATTTAAAGAATCTAGGACAGAAATTAAATGTGTAAAAGGAGGCTATTACAAATATGAAGTACGTTACCAGTACAATAAGGACAAGAAGCGTACGGATAAAATAACAGTCCGCTTATTGGGTAAATTAAGTGAGACCGAGGGTTTTATTGTCTCCGACAAAAACCAGCTTCGGCAAGAAGCTGCCCGTTTACCCATGGTTGACATAAAGACTTTTGGCCTTTATCACTTATTTTCTAATTTGCTGGCCGCAGAAATAATATCATTAAAAGCTTCCTTTAAAGAGGATGTCATAGAAAAGCTACTGAGTTTCGCTATGATGCGCTGGGCCTATCAATCACCTATAAAAAGGGTAGCAAATTATCATGCACATGATTTTTGTTCCGAGTATTGGAGTAAGGAATCAATGACCGACAAGCAACTGTCTGCAACTCTAAAATTTATGGGAGAAAACAGGCAATCCGTTGTAAGCTGGATGAAGGCACAACTGCCGGTACCTGCAACAAATAACAGTTTTGTAATGATGGATTCTACACATATTGCTACCGTATCTGAACAATTGGGTATCAATGCCCGTGGGTATAATCCTAACCATGATTTCGACAAGCAGATACGGCTTATGTACCTTTTTGCTGCTGAATTAAATCAGCCCATATATTACCGGTTGATCAATGGAAATATTACCGATATTAAATCCATGTCGCTGTGTGTAAAGGAGATGAACGTAAAGAATGTAGTGTTCATTGCCGATAAAGGCTTTTACAGTTTAACCAACATAACACAACTCAAAGAGGGTGAATTGCATTACATTATTCCGATGCAAAGAACCAATTCCCTGATTGATTTTTCTCCCTTACTTAAGGTTAATTTTAAAAAAGAATTGACGGGTTACTTTAAATATCAGGAGCGAATAATCTGGTATTATGATTACCAAAAGGATGGGCAGCAATTAATTACTTTTTTGGACGAGAAACTAAGGGTGAAAGAAGAAAGTGATTATTTGTTACGGGTAAATTCACATCCTGCCCAAAACACAGAGGCTAAATTTTATGAGAAACTGCCCCGCTTTGGCACACTGACATTAAATTACAATTTAGCAGAAAGCCTTACCCCGCAACAACTTTACGAGGCTTACAAGCAGCGCAACGAAATTGAAGTAATGTTCGACAGTTATAAAAATTTTATGGATGCTGACAAAACTTTTATGCAGGACCGATATGTATTGGAGGGATGGTTGATGGCAAACTTTTTGGCTATGATAGCCTATTATAAATTATTCTCCCGTTTAAAGAAACAAGACCTACTACAAAAATATTCTCCCAAGGATATTATTGAATTTTCAAAAGCTATTTATAAAGTCAAAATAAATAATCAATGGATAATTTCTGAAATTACAGTAAAAACTAAATCGCTCTTCAAAAAAATTGATATAGACTACCTAACTTGAGCAGAGTTAGGGATTAATACTGCTACAGCGAAACCCCGACGTTGAATGCGCTACAATTTTTGTGCATTTACGCCTTAAATGGAGGAATGCAACAGTGAAAGTTTTTTTATCACAGTCAATAAAGCTGTTAAAAGCAACGCCATTCAAAAACGGAATAAAAAACAGAGAGCAAAGTTGAATTTTATGTTGATCGATGAAGTGATAAAGCTGCTGTGGTTATAAGTTGGGGCAGGCTTTTTTCTGCGTCGGGGTTTCATGGTTATGGCTTTACTGTGGTGTGTGGCTGCTTTGAAAATTCCACCTGGACAAATGCGCCGCCGATTTTAATCTAAAGGGTGGAATTGCATGAGTCTTCCATCTGGGTCAATCCTAAGTTGATAATGATTCCCATTGTAGTAATGACCATTTACACTAAATGACTTGCCCAAATATAATTTGGAGTTTATGTCATCACGCAATTGTTGCAGAACAATTTTTGCAACTCGAATTATATCTTGAAAGTTGTACTGAAAATTTGTTCCTTGTCCTTTTGTAGATACTTTAATAAAAAAATAAGGATTATGCCTAAAAAAGATATGAATAAAGCGCTCAAAGTCCCAATAAATGCATGCTTTTGGACCTAAATACGCAAGTGTTTCAGTTTCAAACATCCCTGTACTTTGAAAAAGTGTCATGTATTTTTTTTTGTCGTTCAAAAACATATTGTCAATCACCTTACTTGAAATGCCTAGATGCTGCCTTATGTCGTTCATTCTTTTTTCAGACCTCAATTTAAGAAGGTCACTCCAATGATTGAATTCTTCCTCAGTAGCTATATTTTTATGAACTTTAATGTCGTGAATTAAGTAGTCGGCTTCTTCGCTAAAGGTTGTTTTATCTTGATTGCGT
>JAYTBG010000310.1:0-3481 GCA_043737055.1 Chitinophagaceae bacterium
ACCAGTTCGTAGGCAGGGAAATAAAACAGCTTGTCAAATTTGTCAACCAGATGGTGCACGGCATTGAGCAAGGTGGCCTTGCTGCGGTTGTTTTCTACAAAACCATCCCGCAGGTGCCGCACAGGGCTTACGGTAAAAATAACCTGCAATGCCGGGTTAAATTGTTTCATGCGATAAACAAGGGTATCTAATGTAGTGATCACTTCATCTACCGATAATAACCTTTTCCTGAATTTATCGGTGGGCACTTTATGGCAATTGGCCACCACCTGCTTATTTTCCATTTCATACACAAAGGCAGAGCCAAGTGTAAGCAATAACCAATCTGCTTTTTGCAGGAAAGTATTTGCTGCCTCCTGCGATGCATTTATTTTTTGCAAACAATCTGCAGCATGCACCCTGCTAAAACGGGTATGATGTTCCCAGCTGCCCCACAATTCATTGTTGTAAAAAAGATCAGCTTCCGTGTATCGTTTATTTTCTATGTATGAGGTTATCGATTTTGCAATGCTGATGGGGTTGAATAAAATACCATTGGGATTATCGATGATGCGAAACTTATGCGCTGCCAGCTTTTGACCAATTTTTTCGGTAAAGCAGGAGCCTGCTAAAAACAGTTGATCGCTGTGTTTGATTTTTGATGCAAACGGCCGGGGAGTGAATTCTAAATGAAAATCCATAGTGTTCTTTGTTTACGACCGCATTCACACTTGCAGAAATATCTAACCGGAAAAATAATTCGTGTCCATTCGTGCAATTCGTGGCCAACAATAATTAAATAAATATTTCTGACGCCATTTGGCTGCAGCGCCGTAATGATTCTTCATCCAGGTTATTCAATAAATTAAGTTCTTCAAAATAAGGTATCATCAGTTCTGTATCCATATTACCTACGAGGTCATCGCCGGCCATGGGGCAACCACCAATTCCTTTGAGGGCGCCGTCAAAGCGACGGCATCCAACGTTTAAAGCCGCTTCCGTTTTTTGCAGCCAGTTGGCAGCGGTAGAATGCAGGTGCACTCCTACTTCGGTGCCGGGAAGCGCATCCACCAAATAGTTGGTTACACTGGCTATTTGTTCCGGATTTGCAAGGCCCACCGTATCGGCCAGCGAAATGATTTTAACATCCATGGCCACCATCTTATGCACCCATTCAAAAACAATTTCCTCATTGTACGCATCGCCATAGGGGTTTCCAAAACCCATGGAAATATAAACGACCAATTCCTTTTTATTCTTGATGCAGAGGTTTTGAATTTCTTCTACTCTGCCTAAAGATTCCTCTATGCTGGCATTCGCATTTCTCTGCTGAAAAGTTTCAGAAACAGAAAATGGAAAACCCAGGTAGGTAATGGCATCATACAAAACAGCATCCTGTGCGCCCCGCTCATTAGCAATAATAGCGAGGAGCTTTGTCTTACTTCCACCAATGTCTAACTTCTTAATCACCTCATGCGTATCGGCCATTTGCGGAATGGCTTTGGCAGAAACAAAACTGCCAAAATCAATGGTATCAAACCCAACTTTCAGCAGTTCATTGATGTACTGTATTTTCTTATCCGTAGGAATGAAATGCGCCCAGCCCTGCATGGCATCCCGGGGGCATTCCACTAGTTTCACTTCAGTAAACCTATCGTTCATGTTGCTGGCTTTTATTGTTCAATAGTTTAAAAGTTCAACATTCAAGAAGTTCAAAGTTCAGTGTTTTCCAACATTCAGCCAGCGGAGTATCTTGCCTCTTCACCTTTCACTTAACCTTCGCCCCTTGACCTTTCACCTTTGACGTTTCACCTTTTGCGTTTTAACTTTTGACTTTTCACCTTTCACCTCTCAGCTCTCACCTCACCGTCCCCCACTCTTCCCCGTCAACATCGGCACAAAACTAAAATTTTCAAAGCTCTCCTCGCTAAAACTACCATCTCCATTTTTGGTGAGCCGTAGCATGCGTTGGCAATCTCCTTCATCTACAGGCACCACCATCATCCCGCCCGTTTTAAGTTGCTGTATCAATTTGGGTGGAATAAATGGCGCTGCCGCTGTGATGATCACTTTATCAAAAGGAGCATAGGTAGGCAAGCCTTCAAAACCATCGCCATAAAAGAATTTGACGTTGGAATATTTTGATTTAAAAATATAAGACTTAGATTTCTCGTAAAGATTCTTCTGCCGCTCGATAGTGTAGACCTTTGCGCCTATTTCGCCTAACACCGTTGCCTGGTAAATACTACCGGTGCCTATCTCCAAAATCTTATCGCTTGTCTTTACCTGCAACAATTGTGTTTGGTACGCTACCGTGTAGGGCTGAGAAATCGTTTGTCCATCGCCGATAGGAAAGGCCCTGTCTTCATATGCAATATTATCCAGTGCGGTGTCTAAAAAAAAATGGCGGGGAATATTGTTCATGGCCGCCAACACATTCTCGTCTGTGATGCCTTTCTCTCTAAGGATATCCATTAATTTTTTGCGTAATCCTTTGTGGCGATATGTGTCTTCGTATGTTCTCATGCCTGGCGGTAAAGTGGGTTAGCTGGAGTGTGCAAGTTAAAAAAATGTCAGGAGCAATTTCCTGACATTTTTCGTAGAAGAAATATGTTTAGTTGTAGTGAGGCGTATGATTGTCAAAAAAATCGTCGGTCGTTTTGTTCCAGGCGTTCAAAGATTCAGATCGTTGTTGATTGAGCGTGTTGTTTGTGCTGTTGTATGCCTGCGAAGATTTATTAATATCATTAACTGCTTTATTGAATTCATTTACCTCTGCTTTTGTTGTATTGTCTTTTTTTTCAAATTCCTTTTTTACCACTTCAAACCTTTCTTTTGCCAGGAAAAAGTCGCTGGCCACATTTGCCTTGTCTGCTTCTTTAACGTAAAAGTTTAAAATATTCCTGCAGTTTGTCACCAGGGAATTGTCTGCTTTATAAGGCTTCAGCGTTTTTAGTTTTTCCAGCCCTTCCTGTGCATACTTCAGCAGAGAGCTTTTATTCTGTTCTATCCCGGTGATGTTGCCTTTTTCTATGGCCTGCATCAGGTACACTTCCTGCTTGTAAGGTTTAAAAAATATCAGGTATAATTCTTTGTAATATTTATTCATGCCGTTTAGATCCTTCATCATCGTTTCCAGCGGGGAAGTGCTTTCCGTAAGGTTAATATTATTATCAGCAGCAAATTTCCGCTGAGAAAGCTGCATCTTATTGTTGCCCTCATCAAGCTTTGTATCTACCATTTCTTTGGCTATCATGTAGGCCTCCATTTCGTCATAGCTTTGTTCTGCCACTTCTTCCAGGTTAATGATCTTGCTGTAGTCTTCGTTTAATACATTGTAGTAAAGTTTCATGAAACTCACAGCAGTATCCCTATAACCTTTATCTCCTTTAAAAGAAGGCATGCCGTTAATATTCATGCGGGCTTCCTGCACTTCGTTCATTAACCTGCTCCGCAAATTTTCCACCTTGCCGGCTTTTTTGCCATGGGCAGAAGCACTGGC
>JAYTBG010000311.1:0-3465 GCA_043737055.1 Chitinophagaceae bacterium
ACCCCTGACTCTTGTAAATCGGATGGATGAGATGAACGATAAATAGGTGCAGACACCAACCGCTGTTCTTTTTATTCTGGGAAATAAAAACCGGGCATCTAGTTGGATTTTTTTGCCGCTGATTCGCAGATGATTGTTTCCAAATTTTTAAGTGCAGAGGCATTGGAGAAGAAGCCCCAAATTTCGCATCCTACTCCTACAAATAAATCGTAAAACTTACCCTTGCAAAAAATGGGAGTGATGCTGATATTACTGTGGGGCTCCTCAAAGCCGAGGCCATTGCGAAGAACCGGCCATGGCCATAAGGATGAAAGTTGAACATTTGTAATTTCCTTAATCATATTTTCAAAATACCCGGGCGCAGTTTTTCGATGGTAGAGGCTATTCTTTTCCTATCCTTATTTTTCAGGTAATGAGGCTCATGAAATTCGATTAGTTTACCGTTGGAGTTAAGGGTTAATGCATTTGCAGGCATGAATTGTTTACTGGCCACCACATACTTATTCCATTTACCGATATGCTCCCAGGCGGGTTTAAAGTAACTGTCCCGAAAAATCTTTCGACCTGGATTGCCGTAAAGAGACTTCTTCTTTAAAAATAAACCTGGCTTGGACATTACCCAACTTTCCGAACCGTACACAACACCATTTTGCAACAGGTTTCCCACGAAGATCATTAGTGAATCGCCCCGCATTAAAGCAGTATCGGCATAATTGTTTACAAGCCTTTTAAAAGTTGCACCTCCATAACAGGAGCCAATAACAATGCTACTCTCCGGGCCGATATAAGATGAAAGCTTTTTAAAATGAGCGGAGCGAGTGCTATCTTTTATAGACAAGTGGTTATATTCATCAGACCCCACTGTAAACAGGGCATATCCTTTTTTAAATTTACCATGAGAGTCGAACCAGATAGTGCCAATGTGAGCGTTTCGTTTTTTAAGTTTCTTTTCAACTTTTTTACACATATCATTTCCGTCCAACGGCAACAATGGCTGTAAATTTATTTCCGTGCAGAATCATTTTCAGTTTTGTTCTGAAAACATTGTACTTGGTTGCCACATCAAAACGTCCCTTTGTTCGCTTGCTGATAATAAAAAAGTTTATTCTCTCAACCTCTACTGCCACGGTGCTTTCGCACTGCACAGCGGGTTCTATATTATTCTGTTTGTACTGACCCTGCGCTTCTACACATACTAAGAAAACGGTGATGAGTAACAGGTATATGGTTTTGCATTTCATGATCAAAAATTTTAGTAATGCAAAACTTGCGAATGGTACAGGCATTCAATAATTGCTTACAGCATAGGCTTTCTGTGGCGAATGGAATTTTCATTATTGTCGCAGCGCCGGGAAGCAGGAACTTTATCATCCAATTTCCCGACCCGGTTGATGGAGCTGTTTAGTAAAAGGCAGTAAAATATTAGAAGTTATTACGGAAATTCCGTAGATTTCTTAAGTGATGATCAGCGACACACAGCAGCGTCTTTTTGCCCACATAAAAACCGGACTTCCCCGGCATCTCAGTTTGGTAGATCAGTTATGCGACTTATTGCACCTCAGTGCCGACAGCGTTTACAGGCGCATCAGGGGCGAAAAGCCAGTAAGCCTTGATGAGCTCAAACTTATTTGCACGCATTATCAACTCTCACTCGATCAGTTGTTGCAGTTACAAACAGACACCGTTGTTTTTAAGGCTTCTGATCTTCATAAAAAAGTGTTTCCCTTTATGGATGTGCTCCAGAATATGCTAAAGCAATTCACCTACATGAATAGCTTTAAAGAAAAGCATATTTGGTACCTGTGCAAAGACATGCCTTTCTGGACGTTTTTTCTTTATCCCGAACTCGGCGCTTTTAAAAGTTTCTTTTGGGCCAAAACCATTCATAACGATCCCGCATTTCAACAACAACAGTTTTCCCTGGATAAATCACTTTTTGATGAATATGTATTTATCGGAAGGAAGATCAACTTGCTTTACAATCAAAACCAGGTGTAGAATTGTGGAATGCGGAGAGCATCAACAGCACCATCAGCCAAATAAAGTTTTGTGTAGAATCCGGCAGTTTCAAAAACAAGGGAGACCTTGAAGCTGTTATTATTGCCTTCGAAAGGACGATCGATCATATAAAAAACCAGGCAGAAGTTGGATACAAATTCGAACCAGGCACTGCTGACCTGGGACATAGAGCTACGCATCAGTTGTATGTAAATGAAGTAGTCATTGGTAGTAATACCATTCTTACCTCGCTCAATAACTCCAGGATTGCCTTTATACCGTACAACGTTTTTAGTTTCCTGCATACCAGCGATGCTACTTTTTGCGAAAGCATCTGCCATGGTATTGACATGCTAAAAAGTAAATCTGCACTCATCAGCGGCACGGGTGAAAAAGACAGAAATAAATTTGTAAACAGTCTTAAACAAAAAGTAGGAACTCTCAGAGAATACTGCTGAAGTCTACAATAGTTGCCCGGCACAACCGCATCCAATGCCGCCTTAGCCTCTGCTTAACCGAGCTACGTGCGACGGCTCCCGTTAATTACCACCGGGAACACTAACCATAAATCTCTGCTATGAAGAATAAAGACAACTGCCGTAGCCCCGGCTTCGACGAGCCAGATAAAACGCTGCCCGTTAATGCCACCTGGAACGCTTACTCTTGATTTTGTGCAACAAAGAATAAGGAAGCCGCCGTGTCTCCGGCTTCAACAAGCTACATAGAATGTTTCTCAGCAGTTACTGCCGGACACGCTAACCATCAAAACTATGGCGAAGCCGAACTGAAGGTGAGAACTTTTTGTTAGCGGAGAGGCTTAACCCTGCTGTGGCTCGTAGAAGCCAACACCAGGGCGAGTACCTTGCCTAAAAAAGTGAGCAATACTCACTTAGTTAGTACCCCTATTTTAATCTTTAATGCATCTTACAGAAAGACCATTATTTTTTGGATAATTCATGGGCTGCAAAAGTGAGTTGTTATAGCTTAATAGAAAAAAATTGCTGTGGGTGATACTACTTTCAGCAGCTCCCCAAAAGCTTCCCCAAAAACCAATGTCAAAAAATGTACCCTGCGGGTTTCGGGAACCACCCGGGAGGGCAGTAAAAAGAGTGTTATTATTGGCACCGGTATTCGGGCTTGCCCAGGAAGCAAGTCCCACTTGTTTTAAAGTGCCGCCCGTAGCACATAACGTTAATGACTGAAACTCGCCGGCATTAGGAACATGCCATCCTGCAGGGGCCAATCCGCGAATATCATTAAGCGCATACCAATTATACAATTTGCCATAACTAGCGGCGTAGGAAACACTGTCGTTGTTATAATAGCAGTAGGCCCCCGTCGTCAATGCAGCCCAGGCCGCAGGGTCAGACACTTTTGGTATGGGATCTCCATTTCTGTAGAAGGCAACGTCTAGGTTTTTACTCATCCAAATATGACCACAAATACCTATGCCTGCTATGGGCAATG
>JAYTBG010000312.1:0-8452 GCA_043737055.1 Chitinophagaceae bacterium
TAGGCTTTAAAAAACCATAGCGCTGTTCCCAAATGCGTAGCGTGTGAGCCTTAATTCCAGACAGATTAGCGAGATCTTTAATAGTGAATGAATTCATGCTACATTTTGTTAGAATACTATTACAAGCAAACTTCCCGAATTGTTTAATTACGCACTATAATTAAAGCAGAGATACTTATTTAGTTTCTTGCAAAACATTCTTTATCGAGCTTAGATAAGCATCGGTTACAATTTTTTTTGAAAATTTTTCTTTTACTAATTCTCTTGCAATTACGCCCATTCTTTGCCTTTCTTCTGCAGATGAGTTCACCATTCTCTCCATTTTTTCTTGAAGGTCTTTTGCATCCCTGACTTTACACAGGTATCCAGTAACTCCATCTTCCACTATATCGCTGCATCCGGTTGTATTAGTAGTTATGCAGGGCTTTTTCATGCTGGCGGCTTCCAATAATACATTGCTCATTCCCTCCCTGTAAGAGGGCAAAACAATACAATCAGCTTCTGCAACGAAAGGCCGCACGTCAAGTGCTGCACCTAAATAATTAACAATACCATTATCCAGCCAATGCATTACCTGGTTTTCGGTAATGATATTCTCTTTTAAATTTTGAGTATAATAAGGACCCAGTACCTGGCAAACTATACCAGGATACATTTCTTTTAATGCTTTAGCAGCTTCTACATATTCTAGTATCCCTTTATCCTTAATCAGTCTGCTGATGAAAAGAAATACAAATTTTCCATCCCTCCTTATTTGTGGCCGTGGTGCAAAATATTCATAATCTACACCCGAGCCTGGAATAATGACAGCTTGTTTCAGTTTTGAGAATTTTTTCTCTAAGAAAAAATCATAATCATCTTTATTCTGAAAAAAAATCAGGGAAGTTTCTTTCAGTACGAACTTATACAGTAGCCTCGCAATCCTGTAGGCAAAGCTTTCGCTATCTGCCAAGGGACCTATTCCGGAAATATTGCTAATAGTAGGAATTCTTAAAAAACGAGTAACCAAATTCCCCCAAATAGCAGGACGCATGGTAAATGTGAGCACAATATCAGGTTTGGTTTTAATAAGGGCAGTCCTGATATTTTTAATGTATTTGAATATATCCAGAATGTTGGTATTGCTTGCGCCAACATCTACCACTATAAATCCTTTACTTTTTGCAAACTCCATTTCTTTATGAGGACCTGTAGACAGGATGGTAACATTATACCCATACTCTATAAGTGCCTGCGTAAGTTTTAGTCGGGCGGTATTAGTGGAAAAGATCGTATTTTCTAAAATTGTAATATTTTTGTTCATCCAGTTTATTCGTTATAGCAAATATATTTTTTTGTGCCAAATCTCCATGCTCATTAAAGTCCAAAGCATTTTAGCTCTTTTTTCACCAGGCATTTTAATTTTATTATTGATTAATCCTTCTAAAAAATCCTTCTTAAGAAGTTGCCTGCTAAGTGCAGATGGAGATCCCACATAATCCTTAATTATATCACTAAGGTCATTTTCTACCCATTGCTTTAGTGGAATTTCAAAACCTCTTTTTGGCTGGTTTAACAGTGGCTCCGGCAGGTATTTCTGAGCAAGTGTACGCAAAAGATATTTGGTGGTATTTTTATTTATCTTAAAAGCATCATTCATTCCAGGCGTATATTCCAATAATTCTTTTGATAGAAAAGGACTTCTGCCTTCCAGCGAGTGAGCCATATTGGCTATATCCATTTTTACCAGCAGATCGCTGAATAAATTACTGTTGAAATCCATATTCATAATTTTTTTTAAGCCACTAATGTCAGTGCCGGCAATTTCATTAAAATCCTGCCTCATTCCTTCTAAGTAGTCGGAATCTGTATGAACAATATTTTTTTCATAATCTTCAAAAATATCTACCCCCGCCGACAAATACACTTCCAGGCTTCTCTTGGAAGCCAATGAAAAAAGACGATATATATAATTGTAAATATTTTTTTTTGAGTGCGGGTGCGGCAAAATACTTTTGGCCAAGCCAGCTATCGTTTTAAATGCTGGCGGTGCTTTAAAAAAATCATATTTAGAAAATGGAATGTACCTTCGATAACCTCCAAATAATTCATCTGCACCGTCACCATTCAATATTACTGTCACATATTTTTTTGCTTCCTGGCTCACATAGTAACTGGGTATTGCAGAGCTGTCAAAAAAAGGCTCCCCATAATTGCTGATGATTTTTTCCAGGTTTTGTTTCAGATCATTAAAAGAAATTTTTATTTCAGTATGATTGGTTTGATATTTTTCTGCTACCATTTTAGCTAAAGGAGCTTCATCATATTCCCCATCAAATGAAACAGTAAATGTTTTAAGATTATTATTATACCTGCTGGCAATGGCAGTTACCAATCCGCTGTCAATTCCACCACTCAAAAAACTACCCACTTCCAGATCTGAAGATTCCACCCTTCTTTTTACTGAGCTGTTTAAATATCCATCCACTTTTTCTATTGCCTGGTCAAAGTTATCTTTTTGATGGAGGGAGTAAAACGGGTTGATACTCCACCATTTTTCAAACCTGATATCTAAATTTTTACAATTAATCATAAGAAAAGAACCTGCTGTTAATTCTGTCACATTCCTGTAGGGAGTTTCATTTCCATAAAAAGAGCCGCTTCTGAGATAAGTGTAAAAACGATCCTGGTTTATTTGCAATGGCAATTGGCTCTTTAAGCAATTGAGTTCGCTTGCAAATACAAGTTTTTCCTTATCGTTGTAGTAGTAAACTGGTTTTTTCCCGGCCCTGTCTCTTGCTATAAATAAACTCTGTTCCTGATTATCATAAATAGCAAAAACGAACATGCCTTCCAAATCATTTAAAAACTGAACACCTTTTTTACGGTATAACAACAATAGTGTTTCGGTGTCGGAATACGTATTACCAGCTAGTTCATATTTTTTTCTCAGTTCATTATGATTATAGATTTGTCCATTAAAAATAATAGTATACCTATCATCCAAGCTCATTGGCTGTTTACCGCCGGAGATATCCAGTATAGACAAACGGAGATGATATAAATCTACATTTTCAGATAAAAAACCGTTTTGATCATCAGGTCCCCTATGAAACATACTGCTGTTGACCTGTTCATAAGATAATTTAAAATTTACAGAACCTGCGATACCACACATATTAAAAGGATATTTTGTTATCGGCAAAATAAATGTATATTATTGAATAGTAATTGATATTTTACGATAAATTTGAGTAAAAAGCGTTTATAATTCATTCATTAAATAAGTTTACAGATTTAAAAGGATGGGGTTTCTCGACATTATATTATTTCCGCTATATGTTTTTGTTTCCCACCTGTTTTTTGCCGCCCGGCGAAAAAAACTTAAAGACCCGGTCTTAAAGTTTTATCATAAATGGGGATTTTGGGTGAAAATATTTTCAACACTTGCAGTTACTGTTTTTAACTATTATATTTCCATTGGCGATTCTACCACGCTGTACTACCCGGAAGGCATGAACCTATTCAGGCTTATTCTGAAGGATTTTTCTCACATTCAATGGCTCTTTATGGCGGGCAAAGATTTTAGCAAAGAACTGGTGGGCAACACGGCCAACAGTGGTTATTATGGGAGCGAGGCCAATTTTTTTGTTATACGACTGGTTGCCATCTTCGCCTTCTTTACTTTTGGCCGGTACCTGCTTATCAATCTATTTTTTTCCATGATCGCCTTTACCGGAATCTGGAAACTATTTCGATTTTTTTACAATACATACCCACATTTGCATAAACAAATAGCTATCGCAGTACTGTTTTTGCCTACCGTTGTTTTCTGGAGTTCCGGCACCTTAAAAGACCCTATTTGTATGGGTATGCTAGGCTGGATGACTTATTGCATCTACGAGGGATTTTATAAAAAGAAGAACGCTTTAGTCAATGGTGTAATTGCTGTTCTGGCCATATGGGTACTTTCTATTGTAAAACCATATATCGTTTTTGCTTATTTGCCTTTTTTTATTCTCTATCTTTTTTTAATCAACATCCATCTTGCCAAAGGGGCATTTGCTAAATTAATTGTAGTAGCTATTATCTCAGGAATAAGTATCGGAGGCTTTATTTTGGTATCGGATAAGCTACAGGAGGAAATGGGAGGTCTGGCTTTAGGGAATTTAAATGAAACGGTGGAAAGCCAGCAAGCTAATTTTATTAATATGGCCGACAGGGCCGAATCTTCTTTTAGCCTTGGCGTGGACTACGATGGAAGTATTGGTGGACTGGCTAAACTTGCCCCCGCAGCAATCAATGCCACCTTGTTTCGCCCATATCTGTGGGAGTCCAAAAAAGTTTCCACCCTCCTCTCGTCCGTAGAAAGCCTCAGCCTTATGCTTTTCACATTATTTGTACTTTATAAAGCTGGGCCTTGGCTCTTTCTTTCTACACTTATTAAAGATCCCATGGTAATATTTTGCTTTTTCTTCTCGGTATTATTCGCCTTGTTTATCGGAGCAACAACCCTAAACTTTGGCACACTTGTTCGGTATAAAATCCCTTGTATGCCCTTTTTCATTATGGCACTAGTACTCATAAATGAACAAAGAAAAAAGGTCAAAAAAAAGCCCCTTATACAAGGGGCTGAAATATTTAAATAGCTTCTGTTTTATCTTATCAGGCACCAAGGCTTCTTTTAGTTTGTGCCGGTGCAAACAAACCGGCAACAGCCTGTTTTGAATATTTAATATGATCTCTTATTCCCTCATTCCATTTTTGCCATGCGCTGCTGTTCAATCTTTGTAAAATTGTTTGTGGAGACTCGCTAAAATCATTTGACATCGCATCTAAGGCAGGCCACACTATAAATGACAGTTTTTTAATTTTATCTGTTTTTTGATAGACTAATATAACTGCAGCCATTGCCAAAAGGAAGCAGCTATAGTTTGTAAAAGCTACAAGCTTATTGTTAAACTTAGCGTTTTGGATGTGTAGACGATTACGCACATAGTAATACATTTTCCAACTGTTACTAAAATCCCAATCATTTTTATAAGAAAAAGCACTCGCCGGGTGGTAGTGAATACTATTGGCCACCGTGCAAACAGGAATTTTATTTCGTTTGATAATCCGTTGCAAATACTCTGACTCATCGCCCCACAAGAACAGGGATGGTGTTGGCAAACCTACCCTCTCTACAATATTACGGTGCAACAAAGTGCCATTAAAAGGATGCCCAACCCCATAAATAACATTGGTATCTACTTCGTCAATAGTAGCAAAGTTTTTAGTTTTCCAAACGAATGTTTTTTTATCTTCTTTGTTAATAACTGCGCAATTTCGTAAACATAAATTTTCTGTTTCCACTGCCAGAATATTTTCCAAGGCATCTTCTTTGGGGTAACCATCATCATCCATACACCAAATCCACGAATAGCCATTTTTATAAGCCCAGGAAATTGCTGTATGAAACCCCCCACCTGACCCTACATTTTTCTGTGTTATAAAAATAACATCTAATTGTTGTTTCAACCATTGTTCGGTATCATCTGTACTGCCGTTGTTAACCACAAGAATCGCATCCAGCTTCCTGGTTTGGTTGCGAAGTGCAGTGATGCATTCTGACAAAAGGGACCGGCGGTTGTAAGAAACCACTACAGCTATAGTTTTTTCCATATTGTTGGCGTTGGTTTTATGTAAGAAAATTGGACATAATAAAAACGGATTACAATAAGAAATATTGTAATCCGTACAAAAAATGTTTTTTATTTAGCTGTGTGATAATCTATGAGAATAAAAAAGGGCGGAAGAATAACTTATACAGGTTCTATATTTGAGAAGATGGGTGGGGCCGTACCATGCTGGCAGCTGTTGATGAAATCGGTGGCAAATTGCATAGCTTCGCCTATTACATGATGCATATCCATATAACGGTAAGTGGCCAGCCTGCCTAAAAAAGAAAGCTCATGTAATGCCTCTGCATCCCGGCGGTATTTCATTAGCAATTGTTTATCTGCTTCTAATCTCTTAGGGTAGTAAGGCAAATCGTTTTCACCAGTCTCCTTACTAAACTCTTTAAAATAAATAGTTTTCTCATGCTGCTCCCAAGACGTGAAATGCTTGTATTCTGCTATCCTTGTGTAGGGTACTTCCTCATCGCAATAGTTCATTTGAGACAAACCCTGGTAGTCACCTTCGGCATAGCCTTTTTCAAAAGTAACTGTGCGATAACCCAGCCTGCCGTACTTAAATTCGAAGTATGCATCAATAGGGCCAGTGTAAAAAACATGATCGTAGTCACTCGTGTTCGTACCTGCAGAGAATTTCTTATTCAGGAATACTTTGATGGCGGGAAAGTCAATCATCTTTTCCATAACAGCGGTGTAACCATCTACCGGAATACCGGTATACGAATGGGTATGATAGTTATCATCATAGTTAAATCTAACCGGAATGCGTTTCAAAATTGAAGCCGGCAGTTCTGTTGGTTCGCAGCCCCATTGTTTTTTGGTGTACCCATAAAAAAAAGCCTTGTAAAGATCGGGGCCAATAAAGCGAAGAGCCTGCTCTTCAAAATTTTTCGGCTCGGTAATGGTTTTATCTCCCAGCGTAGCTAAAAAATCTCTTGCCTCTGCCGGTGAAAAGTTCTTATTAAAAAACTGGTTTATGGTAAACAAGTTGATGGGTAGGGAATAAGTCTTGCCTTTGCACTGCGCTTTTACCCTGTGCACGTAAGGTTTAAACTCTACAAAGCTGTTTACAAAGTCCCATATCTCTTTTTTGTCGGTATTAAAAATATGTGGGCCATAACGGTGCA
Organism: Chitinophagaceae bacterium; assembly: GCA_043737055.1. Lineage (GTDB taxonomy): Bacteria > Bacteroidota > Bacteroidia > Chitinophagales > Chitinophagaceae > Ferruginibacter. The sequence continues at coordinate 6,785 of JAYTBG010000312.1, forward strand.
CCATTATGCCGGTTTCTTCATCCCTAGAAGTTTGACAATTTCCACCTAAATGATCTCTTTCATCCCAGATATCAATGGTACAATCCAGTTTTTTTGCAAGGGAATTTGCCAATACACAACCCGAAAATCCACAACCAATTATTAAATAGCGTGCCGCCATAATTTCTATTAAAAATTTAATTTTAAAATGAGGTGTTTAACTCTTTCAGTATTTCATCGTAAAGCATAGAATAACTAGCTATCGCCTTTTCGAGGGAGTAAAACTCAAAAGCACCTTCTCTTATTGCCTCTTTATCAAAAATAGTATTTTCCATTTGCGTTATCACTTTATCAAAAGAAACCGCTGAAAAATCATCCACCACATACCCTCCGTTGTATTTTTCAAGGATATCCTTTACATCTCCCACTCCGCTATTGGTTATTATAGGTATACCCATGGCCATTATCTCGCCGTGTTTGGTAGGCGAGGAGGAACGTTTGCTATAACAGGACTTGATGAAAAATAATGAGTAGGAACTAAATGAAAGTAAAACAGGCACTTCGTTGCGGACTGCCTTTATAGAAATTATTTTATCCTGTGGCACATCGTATTTTCCAGCAGTCTCTATTATGTGCTGATGGAGATGGGGTGAAATAAATAAAAACTTTGCATGCGGAATTTTTCTTAAAACCCTTTTGCAAAACATCATCATCTCGGCTGTAAGGTACCAACCACCTATAGAGCCCAGATAGCTTATAATAAAATCGTCTTTGATGATACCCAGTTGAACACGGAAATTTTCTTTTAATCTTTTATCTAAATTTTGCGGATCAAATAAATGCAGATCTGCGCTGCAGGGTATTACCGCCAGTGGTGTAGCCCTTTTATAGGAGGGCCATTGTTTAATAATTTTTTCTGCTGCATACGTAAGGCACACAATCCCATCACTGTTGCTTACCTGTTCTTCTTCCTGCTGCTTAAAAAAAAGATAAATCTTTTTATACAAAACATTGGAATTATTCCATATTCCTCCATCAACCCTACTATCTGCATAAAATTCCCTGATGTCATTCAAAAATTTTATACCGAATTTCTTTTTCATCCACAATCCTACCAAGGCCGGCACACCGGGTCTTGTATGCACCATATGAATTGTATGATTCTGATGGATTTTTTTTGCCGCCCTTTTTATATTTATAATATCAATGAGCGTTGAGAGTACAGGTGGATTTTTGGTATAATTTAAGGGAACCCATTTGATGTTTGCCAGATCCAGTATTTTTTGCACGGCCTCTTTTCTCTGGGTATACACTTCCTTCTTTTCGCAACTAAGCAAAAATATATTATAGCCATGTATACTTAATCCCTGCAGATATGGAATTACCTGGCTTTGGCCAAGAGGGTCTGTCATGCCGTCGTAAGAAATAAAGAGAATGTTTTTCATTAATAATAAGCCATGACTCATTTTATTTAACGCAAAATAATGGTATATATTTCATCTATTTTCTGCAGGTAGATAGCCTTAGTGTAATGTTGCTTTACTAAAGAAATACCGGCGGAGGAATATGATGTTACATCTATCCGTCCATAATAAATGTTCTTAAGTATGGTTGCTAAAGAACTAGGATCATTTAGTTTAAAAAAAAGAGCGTTGTTATAGGTTACTTCTTTTAAAACTGCCAGGTTAG
>JAYTBG010000313.1:0-18754 GCA_043737055.1 Chitinophagaceae bacterium
GAACTGTTTGTGCAGACAATACCTTCTTTACATCTTGCAACAACTCGTTTTGATTTCGGCCTTGCTGATTAACCAGTATGGCTACTTCTTCGTGAAGAGCGGGGTAACCAATTTCTATTTTAAACAAAAAACGATCAAGCTGGGCTTCCGGCAAGCGGTAAGTTCCTTCTTGCTCTATGGGATTTTGCGTTGCTAAAACAAGGAAAGGATATTCCATGATGTGGGTATGGCCATCTACGGTAACTTGTCTTTCTTCCATCACCTCAAAGAGGGCAGCCTGTGTTTTTGCAGGCGAGCGATTGATCTCGTCTATTAAGACAATGTTGCTGAAGATGGGTCCTTGCTTAAAATAAAAACTTCCTTCCTTCGGGTTAAAAACCGAAGTACCAATTACATCGCCAGGCATTAGGTCGGGCGTGAACTGCAACCTGCTAAACTTTACATCAATAATCTTTGACAGTAACTTGGCAGCAAGTGTTTTTGCCACGCCGGGCACTCCCTCAAGCAATAAATGCCCATCACACAAAATCCCAATGAGGAGCAGGTCTATCACCTGTTGTTGACCTACAATCACCTTTGCAATCTCCGCCCGTATTTCTGCCATCTTCTCATTGAGCTCCGTTACAGCGCTTCGTTCTTCAAAAAATTGTTCTTCCATTAGTTTCTTTTTTTATAAAACATTTGAATTTGTTCGTTCAATGCCAAAAGCTCAAAGTCGCTTACTTCGTGTGCAAGCCCCACTTGCTGAATCGTATTGTGTAAAGATTGCACATCTTCCGTGGCAACCCCACTCTTTTTACTCAATGCAGTAATCAGATCTTTGCTAGGCGTGTTCAGGTGCAAAAAATAACGGGTTCGAATATACTCGCTAAAATGACTAATCATTTTATCGGCAATATTTTTATTGCTTTTTTCGGATAAATACAATCCTGCCACTGCTTCTGTAAATGCAATGGAAGTATTTGTTACCGGCGCTATGACTGGTACTATGCGTTGCTTTCTTTTGCCACCGAAGAAAATGTATAATAAAAGTAGGGCCAGGCTAATCCAGAAAGCAATGGCTAAAGCAGGATGTTTCAGAATCTCGTCGAGGGCCGAAAAAGATTTGCTCTCGTTTTGCCGAAAATTCTTTTTGTTGTAAAAATCATCATAAAATATGTTGCCCGGTTTTTCGGTCATCATCTGCATGATCTGTTTCATGTAAAGATGATTGTTGCCCGAAAGTAAAAAATAGTTGCTTAAAGCCCGGGGTGCGCAGTGAAGATAAAGGCGACCCTTACCCCAAAAAAATACCATGAAGTTTGGTTTGCCCTCATCGTTGTATCCTGTAACCCGACCCTTTTCACCATGAATCTCAGAAAAATATCCGCTGAAGGGACGATAGAAAAAAGAAAAGCTGTCAAGTGTAGAAAACTCGTCTGGCAACAGACTTACCGATGTACGGCGATATTTTTCGGGCGCAAACATAGAAAAGAAATCGCCGGTCACCTGTTTGCTAAAAAGCTTTGCCATGAGCACGGTGTCTAATTCTGTAGCTGAAATAAAAGCAGTGTGGCCATCGTATACAAAATCGAGCAACGCTTGCGCATCTGCATCGTTCACATAATATTTGTTGCTGATGTTAATGTACAGGGAGCTGGAATCAAACTGGGTTTCCTTGTAAAATTTAGCGAATGACTTCTTGGAAAAAATAACAAACTTATCCGGGTAAACATTGCTGAGCATACGAAATGCTGTGTACGCTCCAAACGGCTTTGTATCCATTGGGCCATAACGTTCCCGCAGATCGGGCAGCTTATTTTTATCTGCCATGCAAGAAGATAAAGAGGCCGCCAGCAAAATAAATAAAACGATATGTAGAAAGTGTTTGCGCAAGTGTGAACCTAAATTTTTTCGTTAAAGGAAGTATATTTTTGCTGCAACAGCTCGTACTGCTGAGGACTTAGGCTAAATTCACCATACCACACATACTCATAGTTTAATATGAGGCCTGCAAAATCGTTGCGAAATTTTTCCGGCACTTCTCTTACGTACAGGCTATTGGTTTTTTCCAGGGAGAACTCTATCAGTTCCTTTTCTTTCAATAATTGCAGCGTCTTTAAAAACTGGTACCTCGTAGCCAAACGGAAGTCTTCTGCCCTTTTTGCCTGGAGGATCAGGCTATCGAAATCTTGCTCCAGCAGGTTTTCGTTAGAGGGTGCAGCTTGCTCTTCCTCTGGTTTTACAACGTTTTGCCTGAACAATCCCTTGTTTTTAAATAGTTGATAAAGTACCACCACTACAAATATGCCGGCCATCGACCACAACAGCGTTTTAAAAAAACTGCCATTAAAAATTTGCCCGAGCCACGACACATTTGGTGCAGATGCTTTGTCGTTTTTTTTTGCGCTCTCTTTTTTTTCTGAGGCTTTGAGCAGACTATCCAGGTTCTTTAGATACGCTAACTGCTTTTTATTTTTCCATGACTGAACGCTGTCTTGCAGAATTTCTATGGGATAGACGTTTAAAATAGTATCATACAATTCTTCTACTGTTGAATCCTCATCTCCATAGACTTCGTCGTCGGCATATTCTACTCCAACGCTGTCCTGCATATCCTGGAGGGAATCTACAAAAGGCCGTTGCGCCTGCGCATTAAAAAGGCACATGGCAAGCAACAGCACAAAATACAGGCGCTTAAGCATTGCGATTGTATAGGCGTTTAACAATGTCGTCGTTCTTTATCAGCCGTCCACGCTTGTGCAGTATGATGGGCCAAATAATAAAATAGCAGGTAATAAATGCCAACGATGCGGCGAGTATAACCAGGCTCGCCCAGATGGGTAGGCCTTGATTGGCTTGCTTGTCGTAAGTCTGGCTCATGAGGTGTGTAACATAACTTTCCAAAAAGGAAGCAGCTATAAAAAATGGTACCAATGCTATGAGGATTTTGGCAGCGTCTTTAATACCCCTTTTAAAAGATTCCAGCCGTGTAAATGTACCCGGAAATAGGATACTATTACCCATAACAAAACCGGCAGTTCCTGCAATAACGATGGCAGAAATTTCCAGGGTGCCATGTATCCAGATAACCAACACCGACTGCAAACCGAGGCCATGTGAAAAAAATAAATATTGAAAAGAGCCTAGCATTATCCCATTGTCCCACAGAATTTTTAACGTAAGAAAGCCTAAAGTAAAACCTCCGATAAACGTGATGAAGGCAACCTTAATATTGTTGAATGCAATGCGCACAAACATGGTAAAAGGATTTTCATCTTTATACACACCAAACGGATCTCCGTTGGAAATGTTCTCTTCTGTCATGTCTACATAATCTCCGCCGAGTATGCCCCGAACGAACTCTGGATTTGAATGAGAAGCCAGTACACCTATTGTTACAAATATGCTAAAAGCGATGACGGTAAAAAGAAAAGTCCGGTGATGCTTTTTAAACATCAGGGGTAACTCATACTTCCAAAAGTCTATTAGCCGGCTGTATTTCTCTTTCTTGTTTTTATAGATGCTTTGGTAAATACCGGCTGCCAGGCCGTTTATCCAGCGGGTGACTTTACTTTTTGGATAAAATGTTTTCGCATACGACAAATCATCTATCAGGGTGATAAACCGTTGGGCTGTTTCATCTGGGTCAGTGGATTTTTCTTGCTGGTATTGGTTCCATTTCTCCAGATTCTTTTTAATAAACATCGCTTCTCTCATAGTACCGGTGGTAAAGATCGTATGCGCTCAATTTGGGTAAGCTGGCACAGCTTCCTGATTATCTAAAATACAATTTGCTGCTTTTCTCCCTAATAAAAAAATAACCTTTTACGGTTGGTTTTATTTGGTAGTGTAAATTGCAGTAAGCATGGCATCCGTTCAAATCAATACCGTATTTAACATAGATCTTGAGTTCGAAATAGCCCCTTTTCACAAAAGGTTGCTGGCTTACCTGATAGACTTTGCCTTGCTCATTATCTACCTGTACGGTATGAAAACCCTGCTCTATGGCGCTTTGGGCCTTGGTAATGGGAATGCCGGGTTAGACATCCTGATCATTTCCCTTCCAATGCTGCTGTATTCTCTTGTTACAGAATTGACCATGAATGGCCAAACTTTGGGCAAAAGGATCATGAACATCAGGGTGATCAGTCTCACGGGTAGCGAGCCAACTGCAGGTCAGTATGTGCTCAGATGGATTACCAAGTTCTTTGAGTGGCCTTTTTTCTTTGGATACATCTATTTTTCTGACGAGGCGTTATTTGCCTACATTATTATTACCGGTTTGCTGGGTATTGCTGTATTGATTGCCATTTCGCTTTCGCCAAAGAGCCAACGCCTTGGGGATATTGCTGCTGGTACGGTTGTGATAGACACCCGGTCTGACATGAGTGTGCACGATACCGTGTTTATGCATGTGAATAGCGAAAATTATAAAGTTTCTTTTCCGCAGGTGATGAGGCTTACAGACAACGACATCAATACCATTAAGACCGTTGTAACGCAGGCACATCGCCGGCATAGCGAAGATCTTTGTTATCGTGTAGAAATGAAAATCAAAACCGTTTTGCAAATAGAATCGGACTTGCCACCCCTGAGTTTTTTAGAAACCTTGCTGGCAGATTACAACTACCTGGCGACGAAGGAGTAGGCGCTCATGAGTTATAAACAGGCGTTATGAATGAGTTGCGAATTACGAATGACGGATTTCGAACGTTGTAAATTATGATTGGTGAAATTTTGTTTATTTGTATTCATTGCCCCGCATTGACCCTGTCCGAACTTCGTTTAGCCAGGCGGGCATTGCCCATTCAATGTCTTTGCTTAAGGAAAATCGCCGATAGGGTTTGACTAACCCCGGCGGCGGCTATCAGCCCCGGCGGCGGTTGGGCAGAGACAAACAATAACTTAAGTGAACGACATCTATTGACCACTGACCGCTGACAATAGACCAATGAGTGTTGACAATAGACCAATGAGTGTTGACCATTGACTATTGACCATTGACCCCTTCCCCTTAATACGCTCTCGCAAACAGCACTCTCTGTTTACTGGGCTGTCCGGTCATGATGCAATGACCTTCTTCCAAACTATTGTTTAGCGGAATACAGCGTATGGTAGCTTTCGTTTGCTCTTTAATTTTTTCTTCTGTTTCGTCTGTGCCATCCCAATGGGCTGAAATAAATCCGGCCTTCACATCTAGCAATTGTACAAACTCCTCCCAGGTATCTGCCTGGCGGGTATTGTCATTTCTGAAGGCAAGTGCTTTTTGAAAGATTGACTCTTGAATTTCATCCAGCAGATTCTTTACATATTCTGCAAGTCCATCTAATGACACGGATTGTTTTTCTTTGGTGTCCCTGCGTGCCAGTTCTACTACATTGTTGTCGATGTCCCGCTGGCCTAGCGCTATACGAACGGGTACGCCTTTTAATTCATACTCCGCAAACTTCCATCCTGGTCTCGCATTGTCACTGTCATCGTACTTAACCCGTATTCCCAGTGCCTTCAGATCATCCATGATAACTTTTGCTTTGGAATCTACCACGGCCTTACCATCCTCGCCCTTAAAGATGGGTACCATTACCACCTGGATGGGTGCTATTTTTGGAGGCATCACCAATCCCTGATCGTCGCTGTGCGCCATAATTAAAGCGCCGATTAACCGGGTACTCACACCCCAGCTGGTAGCCCACACATATTCTAGTTTGTTATTTTTATCGCTGAATTTTACATCAAATGCTTTGGCAAAATTCTGCCCGAGAAAATGAGAAGTACCTGCCTGTAAAGCCTTTCCATCTTGCATTAAAGCTTCAATGCAGTAAGTATCTTCCGCACCAGCAAATCTTTCGCTGGCTGTTTTTACACCTTTTATTACCGGCACAGCCATGTACTCTTCTACGAATGTTGCATACACATCTAACATTTTTACCGTTTCTTCCACAGCCTCCTCTTTTGTTGCATGTGCGGTGTGCCCTTCCTGCCATAAAAATTCTGCCGTCCTTAAAAACAGTCGGGTGCGCATTTCCCAACGAACTACGTTTGCCCATTGGTTAATGAGTAAAGGAAGATCCCGGTACGATTGTATCCAGCCCTTGTAAGTGTTCCAGATGATGGCCTCACTTGTAGGCCTGATCACCAACTCTTCTTCTAATTTAGCTTTAGGGTCTACAATCAGTTTACCCTTATTTTCCGGATCCGCTATCAGGCGGTAATGGGTTACCACTGCACACTCTTTGGCAAAGCCTTCTGCATTCTTTTCTTCGGCTTCAAACAAACTTTTTGGAACGAACAGCGGAAAGTAAGCATTCACATGGCCGGTTTCTTTAAACATCTTATCCAGCTGGTCACGCATGTTTTCCCATAAGGCATACCCATATGGCTTAATCACCATACAACCTCTTACGGCGGAGTGATCTGCTAAAGCAGCCTTAACCACCAACTCGTTGTACCATTGAGAATAATCTGCAGCTCTTGTTGTAAGTTCCTTACTCATAAAACAAACCCCCCGGGGTATTCTTCTTTTTAATTTTGAAATCAATCGGCAGCAGGTTTTGGCATGTAAAAACCACCAACTGTCCCTCTTTGCAGAGGTGCACAAAAGTAACGACTTCTCCCCCTTTGCCAAAGTTTATCTAAACGTGTGCGCACATATTCTAAAGCGGTGCTGACATGCATTGACAGCAAAATCTTTCGGCCCTGATTTTTTATTTCGGCCCGCATCAAATAAAAAACTTTGGTTAAGCCTTTTAATTTGCCATTGGTATCCAAGGCAAAACGTACCTTTAAAACAGCCAGCAGGCGTTCATTCTAAAAACTATACAATGTCTACATTCAAAGAAACCTTTGCCATGAAAGGCGAACAAGTCATCAACAAAATAAATGAATTGATTGCTGAAGGCAATGTGCGAAGAATTGCTATTCACGACAAAGCTGGTAAAGAAATAATGTCGTTTCCACTTACCATCGGCGTGGTGGGTGCAGTAATAGCGCCGATACTTGCAGCAGTAGGGGCCATGGCAGCACTAATAGGAGAATGCAGCATCAGTGTAGAAAGAGAGGGCGAGGACGAGTCTGGCGTTTTGTAAATCATTATCAGCAAAGATTATTTAATGATGCCGGGTACCTTAATGCGGGCTATGCCGCCATCGATAAATATTACTGTAAACGTTAGTATAGGTTATCCTCGCCACACAAGCAGGTACGAAATAGTCATCCAAAAAACAACAGCATTGCACAAAAGAGAAGGTTATATATCATGGGATGAATATTTTATGGGAGTCGCTCTCCTAAGTGCTCACAGAAGCAAAGACCCAAACACACAAGTGGGAGCATGCATAGTAAATAACAAAAATAAAATTGTAGGTGCGGGCTACAACGGGCTACCCCGGGGCTGCGATGACAACGATTTTCCCTGGCAAAAGCAGGGAGATTTTTGGATACGAAGTATGCTTACATATGCCATGCAGAACTCAACGCCATCCTTAACAATATCGGTATGGATCTTAGTGGCTGCAAAATTTACACGGTTTTATTTCCATGCAACGAATGTGCTAAAGCAATTATACAGGCCGGCATTACAGAGGTAGTATATTTAAGCAACAAATACGCTGGCACTGACGCAACAGAAGCCTCACAACTCATGTTAAAAAGGGCATCTGTCATTTGCAGACCAGTGACTACATCACTCCAAGAGCTTACTTTATCTTTTGATGAAAAGGAGGTGTGAGCATTATAGTTTCAAAAAATTTTCAACCTTTCAAGAATTTTATGGGTAGGGTACTGGTGATAGGCGATATACACGGCGCCCGGCGGGCATTAGATCAGCTACTTTTACGGGCAGGGGTCACGAGTAATGATAGCCTCGTATTTCTGGGAGATTATGTAGATGGCTGGAGCGAATCTGCTAGTGTGCTCGGCCAGCTTCTTACATTGCAGCGGCGGCAGCAATGTATTTTTATAAAGGGCAACCATGATGTATGGTGCGAAGAATGGTTGCGCAGCGGTGCTACCAATCCTACATGGTTGGGGCATGGTGGCTTAGCCACCATAGATAGCTATAAACACTTCAATCAAAGTGAAAGAGAAACGCAGCTTCAATTCTTAGAGCAAATGCCTTTCTATTATATTGATTCTAAAAACCGACTTTTTATTCATGCAGGTTTTACTAATCCGCAAGGCCCGGAACAGGAATTTACGCAGCCAGGTTTTACGTGGGATAGAACTCTTTGGAAGGCTGCACTTGGGGAAAGTCCCCGCCTAGAAAGATCAAGTCCCCACTTTCCGCAAAGGCTTGCTGCCTTCGAGGAAATATTTATTGGCCACACTCCCACCCTTCATTACAAAAAAATGGAACCTATGCTGGCCGCAAATGTTTGGAACATGGATACCGGGGCGGGCTTTCATGGCAAACTCAGCATGATGGATGTTGATAGCAAAGAGGTACGGCGAAGTGATTTGGTACCAGCACTATATCCCGGAGAACCAGGTAGAAGACTTGCTACCCAATTTCAGGTTGATTAATTCGCAGTAAAATATCATCTTTCAGATGTCCATAATATTATTTACGGGCACCTGCCTGCAGCCATCTCAACCTTTCCTTTTACAGCCGACAACACTGGTGATCCATTACTCCGAAAATTCAAATCTCTTTAAAATGTTATGGGCATGGTGATAAACATATTTTCTCTCCATAAAAAACTCTACTAACCGCATAGCAAATGGTACCACTTGTAACAAAGATTGCAAGAGGGCAAAAAAATATGTGTAAACTAGTATTCTTCGACTCTTAACGGAATACTAAATCTTCGGCTATGCTACAGTCTAAATGGAAATTATTGCCTGCATTGATTTGTATATTGAGTTTGTGCCGGCAAACTTCCTACTGCCAAACTTTGAGGCCAGGCTGCCAGTTGTTAGACCCGATTGTCAACATTGATTTTGGTAGCAGCGTTACCCGGGCATTCTTGATGACCTCGGTAAGCAATTATAAAAGCGTTCGTCATGGCTGCCCAACTGATGGCCACTTTTCTGTTGTAGCAGAAAGCGGAGACTGTTTCGGCGGCAAGTGGCACTCCTTATACCACGATCATACGCCCGGAGATAAGCAGGGACTGATGATGATTGTAAATGCATCAGAAGAGCCAGGGCAATTTTTTATTTTAAAAATTGATGGTTTAAAACCTGGCTCGAGCTACCAACTCGGTGCATGGTTGGTAAACATTTGTTTGTCTGGTAGCGGTTGCAACCCCACCCCACCATCATTGTCTTTTGACGTGTATAGCAATGGCATACTCATTAAAAAACTATTAACGGGCAACATGCAACCAACGCTGGAGCCTACATGGAAGCAATACAACGGCATGTTTTACATGCCGCCAAACGCTACATCTATCACCCTCGTGATACAAGATCTTACCACCGGTGGCTGCGGCAACGATTTCGCAATGGATGACATTACCATCAGGGAATGTAAATCTCCTGAGCCTATAACGGAAAAGCAGGAGATTGTAAACACAGTTAAGGAAAAAGTAGAGCCAAAACCCAGCCCTGTAAAGCCTTTGCCCGTAGAGCAGCTTACTGCCATCCGGCAAAGAAAGCAACAGCGAGTGGAGCCTCCGGAGTCTAATACCGCCACGCCTACGAAAATTATTAGCGCCACTAACAGGGATTTCCATAAAGAAATTCCATTGCCACCAGCGCTGGCCACAAGAAAAAATGAAGTAGTGAAAATATTAGAGACTGCACCCGGGGAGCTTTTGATAGAACTGTATGACAATGGTCAAATAGATGGCGATACGGTAACCATTTACCATAACAACGAATTGTTGGCAAAGGCAGCGGGCCTTTCTGAAAAGCCACTCCGGTTTAAAGTGCTTGTTGACGCTGCGCATCCGCACCATGAGTTTGTAATGGTGGCCGAAAACCTGGGAAGCATTCCGCCCAATACTTCTCTAATGATTGTAACATCGGCCAGCAATCGCCACGAAGTTTTCATTTCATCTTCAGAACAAAAAAATGCGAAAATCATTATCGACCTAAAAAAATGATCGTTGCATTTGCTCGCCCTACTTTAGTTGATATGATGCGACATGCTTTTCCCGAAGCTCTTCCCACTGCGATGAGGCGATGCTGTACACAAAATTTAATTGAGAAACTTCACCATAGTATGCCATGTTTTGTTCCCCGATTTTGGTAGCACCAAATCTCTCCAACGAAACCTGCGAACGTTTGTTGCAGGCCCCAATATAAAAATGCGCTGCAATCATAGTTGGAAATACGTGCTCCAACATGGCCGTTTTTAGAGCGTAGTTATGGCCTTTGCCCCAGTGGCTGCGCTTAAAGAAAGTATACCCTACAGACACCACACCACTTGCCGCATCATGATCACTGTACCGTGAGCAGCCAAGAGTTTCCTCAGTGGCTGCATCCTTAACCAGCAGCGCCCCGCCAGATTCCATGGCACCGGTGAAATAGTTCGTGAATTCATCTAGCTGGTATCTATTTTGGTTAGGGTGCTGTTCCCAAACCAGAGGGTCTGAAGCGGCCGCATATAAGTCGTTAAAGTCCTTTGCACACAACGGTTCTGCAATGATTAATTCGTTTCTGAGTGTAGGTTGAAAATTAAATAGAACTTTATCCATTGTAAATTTTGGGTGTGCGGTTAGTCAGTAAAGTTAGGTCGGCAAAATTATTTGTCTGCCAGTTCTATCCAAACAGGCACATGATCACTGGTTTTTTCCCAGCCCCGCACATGATGATCTACACCTCCTGCGACTAGCCGGGTTTTTAATTTTTTACTCAGTAGAAAATGATCTATCCGCAAACCGGCATTGCGACCATATGCATTGCGAAAATAATCATAGAATGTATAAATGACCTGCCCGGGATACAGCGTTCTTATTGCATCGGTCCAGCCCTGTTTCACGAGCATATGAAAGGCTTCCCTGGTTTCTGGTCTGAACAACGCATCGTTCACCCAGCGTTCAGGTTTGTAGACGTCTAACTCGGTCGGCATCACATTAAAGTCGCCCAACAATATGGCGGGTTTACCTGAAGCCCACAACCCGGCGGCATGGAGCGTCAATCGTTCAAACCATTTTAGTTTGTAATCAAACTTAGGTCCCGGAGATGGATTACCATTGGGCAGGTAAAGGCAGCCGACAATGATACCGCCAACAGTAGCTTCAAGGTAGCGGCTATGACTGTCTTCGGGGTCACCGGGAAGATCTCTCTGCCGTTCTTTAATATCTAATCCTTTCGCCAGTATGGCTACACCATTCCAACTTTTCTGCCCGTGCCACACAGCATTGTAACCTGCCTCAAGTATGGCTTCTTCCGGGAATTTTTCTTGCGGGGCCTTGAGCTCCTGCAGGCATACAATATCTGGTTGGGTTTCCTTTAACCAACGTAATAAAACAGGCAGCCGCCCATTTACACCATTTACATTATAGGTTGCAATTTTCATCTTTTGTATTGTTCGTTTTGAGATTATGGAGTCCGGGTCCCGACTCATTGTTGCCACAAAGTCTCACCAAAATACTGCCGGAATGAGCCTGCAATTTCCTGGCTTAAATTTCTGATCAAATATAAATCAAAAGCCTTTGAAAGCTGGTGTTTGGTCGCGTCCATAGTGTAAGAAATATAACAAGCATTATAACAATGGCTGCACTGCGGACAAAATGAAATATCATTTAATTGACATATCCTTTTAGTTCTCTACATTAAATGTTGCCTGCAACAAATTGGATACTTTTACGCCACATTTCTAAGGTATATTTATTCATCAATATTTTTAATTATGACTATTCAATTTAACACAGCCAACAACGTTAATGGAACTGAAACGCTCAACGCAAGATTAAGTGCTGTGATTGCCGAAAAACTGAACCGGTTCAGTGACCAGATTACGAGGGTAGAGGCACACCTTAGTGACAATAATGGGCAAAAGGAAGGCTTAAATGATAAGCAATGTGTGTTAGAAGCACGCCTCGAAGGACTCCAGCCAATTGCAGTTACCAACGTGGCAAACAACTATGACGATGCGGTTACGGGCGCCACCACAAAATTAAAATCAGCGCTGGACAGTGCCATTGGTAAATTGAGAAATAATTCCTAAACTACTTTTTAAAAACGAACAGCAGGCTACCAATGGTGGCCTGTTTTTTTGTGAGCATAGAGCGGAACTGTCACACATTTTAATGCTTAACCTTATATCCTATTCAACGAAAGACCGGGAAAATCTTTTTGATGTTTCGAAGCGCTTACATTCGGGGAAGGAATTTATAAACAAAGATAAAAGCTCGCAGGAAGGGTTTTGTTTTTGGCACATGCCAAAGATTGTGTTGCTTGAAAAATGTTGCAACACTTGGGGTAAAGAAACCCCTTTTTCATAGATGAGTAACCCAGTTTTAGAGGGTTAGACATTGGCACGAAATTGCAGCCTTTACTAAAAAAATTATACGTTATGGACAATACAATCACCGCATCTACAGAAGTTCTGAATGAACTTGTTTTAATTAACAATGATCGCATTGCCGGGTACGAGAAGGCACTTGATGAACTAAGATCGAGAAATGATTCCTCCAGCGAAGATCTGGACCTGGTAGTTTTATTTGAAGGAATGATTGACGACAGTCGTGAATACAGAAATGCACTTGGCCATGAGGTTCAGGTAGCTGGCGGCGAAATGGCTGAAGGTACCATGAACAGCGGCAAGCTCTACCGTGTATGGATGGATGTAAAAACGCTCTTCAGTGGTAGAGACAGGCAAAGTATTCTAGCCGTATGCGAAGGTGGTGAAGATGCCGCCCTTAAAGCCTACAATTCCGCCCTTGAAGATGAAAGTTTACCTTCTTTTTTACGGGATATGATCAGCATGCAGAAGTCAGAAATTCAAAGTTCTCACGATGAGATCAAAGCATTAAGAGATCAGGCAGACTAGATCATTCTGAAATTTTAATGATAAAGGCTCACCGTTTTTTGGCGAGCCTTTTTTATGCGTAAACTGGTATAGAAGTGTTCTAGAATTCGCAACCAATGGGAGCGCCGGGCGGAATGGGTTTTGCTTCGTACGGCTTTGCAGTATGTTTGTTTTCGATCCTTTCAAGAGTGAGGAGAAGATTGCCCTTGCTCTCTGCTGCGGCAGTTGCAAGGTTTTGTTTGCTATCTTTTTCTATTTCGCTGATAGCCTTTAAGATGGTAGCCTTGCTTGCAAACGAAAGTTCAGGTGTTAAAGCGCTGCTTAATAAATAGCTGAGCAAAAGTTGTTCGTTCTGCTGCAAGATAAGGCCCTGCAAACCCTTTTGCCTTGGCGCCTTAAATGTTCTGGCCACCAGTATTTTTATCATCTCTTCTATATCAAGTCCATTTTTTGATTGTTGATTTTGCGCCATCCTGTTAAGCCTGGAAGGGTTGAACAACAACGACAGGGGCAGATCTGCAGCCGTTTCTGCGGCAGCGAGGGCATCAAAGGAAAGGCCGGTTCGCCGGTTAAACAGTTCCCTGTTGTAGTCGTACCCTGCAGGTCTTGGTGGAATCAACTGCACAATTCTATCCGGTATCGCCAGGAAGGCAGGATCCATGCAATCTATTATTGCCTGCAGGGCTGTAAGCTGTTCTTCCCTGGTGAGCGCTTTGGTAATAAGTTGCTCTTCTCCCCGCAGTGCATAAGAATAATTCATGCCTCCAACCATCTTGCTGGCGGCTTCTAACTGGTATCGGTGATACAGGTAGACAGGTACCAGTACATCCTCTAACAGTGCCATGGGTGTACCTTTTCGAATGTTATTTTCACCAAACTGTAGTAGGGCTTTTTCTCTCACTTTCATTACAGATCTCAGGCCTGTAACGACGTTCTTGCCCTCATCCCACAAATGAGCGGAAGGGTGCATACCGCCGGGGTCACGTGCGTCTCTATCCGAAATGAAATGCAAGCCATCCGCAGCAGCCTTTGTAATAATTTTACTGAGTGCAGGCTTTTCATCGGCAAGCTTTCCGAAGTCTGTATAGGCATAAGCAATAGCCACTTTATCCCAGCCTCCTATTTCGTTTCCGTAAGCATTGGATACATCCGGAAGTCCATCTTTGTTAAGTGTAACAACCGGTGATGGATAATCCATCACACTGGCTTTTCCTTCGCTGCTGGAAATATAGTTGTGCATGAGACCAAGGGTATGCCCCACTTCATGTGCAGACAATTGCTTCAGCCTTTGCAAACCCATTGCCAGCATCTTATCATTGGCCGGCATGCCGTTTTCGAAAGGGGCTAATAATCCTTGTGCACTCAAATAATCTTGACGAACCCTTAGCGAACCCAGCGTTACATTGCCTTTGATAATTTTTCCTGTTCGTGGATCAGTGACTGCCGCTCCGTAACTCCAGCCCCGGGTAGAGCGATGCACCCAGTTAATCATGTTATACCTGATGTCCATTGAGTCGGCATCGGCGGGTAATATTTTTACCTGGAAGGCATTGCGGTAGCCCGCTGCCTCAAATGCCTGGTTCCACCATTGGGCACCCTCCAGCAAAGCGCTTCGGATTGGTTCCGGTGTGCCATTATCCAGGTAATACACAATTGGTTTTACGGCCTCGCTCAAGGCAGCAGAGGGATCTTTTTTATGAAGACGATGTCGAATGATAAAAGATTTATTAATGGGTTCAGCCACCGGGGTACTGTAGTCAAAATATGAAATAGGAATGCATCCTGAGCGGGGATCAAAGACCCTGGGCTGGTAACCTGCATCGGGTAGCTTTACAAATGAATGATGCATGCGCAGCGTAAAGCTGCTGCTTAGGGGAACCACTGAACTTACCAACCGGCCAGGCGCAGCATCTTTGGTAACAAAACTAATGCTTGCTTCCAGCTCAGTGTTATCAGGAAAGTTTTTAAGTCGAGGTAAGTATACTACACTGCGAGACAAGTCGATGCTGTAATTGCCTTGCCGCTGGCCAGAGAGTCGGCTGCTTACATCCAACGCATCTCTCATTAAAAAGCAGTGGCATCTACAAGTACAGCGCCATCTGAGGCGGCCTCAGCGGTAAACCCCCATAATGTTGAACTTGCGAAAGACTCCTCTACTGCACGTTTTTGTGCATCATCATCAGCAGTAGCTCTAAAATCCATGTTGGGTTGAACCATCATGATCTTATTGCCAACCCTTGTAAATTTTACAATTGCTGTGTTTCCCATGAGGCCCCTGTCCAGTCCAATCTCATTGGAGCCTAACCCGGCAGGTAAGGAAGTATGATATAATAGGAAAGAATCAAATTTGTTGATTTCCATCCACAGTTTTCCTGCATCGGCCTCCCAATAAAAATTCATGTAGCCGGGATACTTGTTAAAGTTCTTCGTTTTTTCGGTAATAGCAGGAAGGTTTTGAGAGAAAATAAACAGGGGTAAATGGACAAAAAAGAATAAAAGTTTTCTCATGTATTTATTGTTTTAATTGCCTTAAACCTACGACATGTTTTTCATTATTGAATCACTGCAAGCGCCGGCAAATGCTGTGTTTGGTGGCAGACTGCAGTGATTACTAATGCTTATGAATTACAGAAAGAGTTCCACTTCTATCGATGAAAATTAAAACGATCTGGCATTTCTTCAAACGGCTGGCCTGATCGGATCTTATGTTTTCGGGCGCTGGTTTGCATAATATAGACAAACCAAATACTACCTATAAATTATGACCAGCAAAGTTTTTAATTTATTATTAGCCGATGATGATGAAGACGACCGCTTGTTTTTTACCGAGGCACTGGCTGAGCTTCCGCTAAACACTACTCTTCGTCTTGTGACTGACGGTGAACAATTAATGCAGTTAATAAATACCACAGCAACTAAATTACCAGACGTTGTATTTCTTGATTTGAACATGCCACGGAAAAACGGGCTGGAATGTGTGCGGGAGATAAAGCTGAATGCGCAATTAAAACATGTGCCTGTCGTAGTAATTTCTACTTCCTTTGATGATAAAGTAATTCAAGAACTTTTTATCATTGGGGCTCATCACTATATTAGAAAACCAGCAGAGTTTCCCTTTTTGAAAAAAGTGATTCACCAGGCATTAAGGTCTGTAGCGGAGGAAAACTATTCCAAGAAGGATTTTATACTTTGGGGCAAGGCCCATGACGAAAACGAAAGTCCTTGATTTGATGTTGGCGTTACAATGTTAAGCGTTTCCTTTATAAGCTAAGCAGTGCAGGGATCGAGAATGTATTGAACATCTTAAGCGAGACAATCTTTAAGATTATTGAGCCTGATAGCGTGGAGAAAGTCTGGGGTGCGGAACATGAAAGAATCAACAACAGCGGGTGCCGGGGATTTCAAAAAATTTTAATCTATTAATTCATTCCCCCTGGGCTTCCAAACCTTCAAAGGCACCGGCAGTGCCTTGGCTATTGGCTTCATTTAAGCCTTCCTCATTTTTTGTCTTGTTAAATTCTTTCTCAGCAGTTGGGGGTGCCTCATCGAGCTTATGTACTCCCACTTTTTCTAACGGCTTGCCTGTATCTGCAGGTTGCTTGTGCTGATACACTTCTTTGTGTTCGAAAGTTTCCTGCGGCAAACTGTTTGGGTCGATTGATTTATTGTGATCGCTCATAAAATTATTTGAAGTCGATTTCAAAATTAAAGGCTTGGGTCTTCAAACGTATTTCCCTGGCTTAAATCTCCGGTGTCATACCCTTTTTTAAACCAATACATTCTTTGTGCAGATGTGCCGTGTGTAAAAGCATCAGGTACTACCTGGCCCGTAGATCTTTTTTGTAGGTTGTCGTCGCCAATTGCGTTAGCTGCTGTTAAAGCTTCTTCTATATCACCAGCATCAAGCAGATTTTTATTTTTGGTATGATGCGCCCAAACGCCGGCTAGAAAATCTGCCTGCAATTCCATCATCACTGAATAGCGGTTGGCTTCTGTTTCGCTAACCCTACCCTTTAAACGCTGAATTTTTTCTGAAGTACCATTGATGGTTTGTATATGGTGGCCTACCTCGTGTGCTACCACGTAAGCCATGGCAAAGTCGCCCGGGGCATTGAATTTAGATTGCAGTTCCTGGTAGAAAGAAAGATCTATGTAAAGCTTGTTATCACCGGGGCAATAAAAAGGCCCCGAAGCAGAGCTTGCAGAACCACAGGCGGAAGAAACAGCATCTCTAAAAAGCACTAGGGTGGGTTCGGGATACTGCTGTCCCTTTTCGGCAAAAACTTTATTCCAAACATCTTCTGTTTCAGCTAACACCACTTTCACAAATTCTGCCCGACTATCATCCGCTTTTTGTTCTTCGGGGCTAAGGGTACGCTGATTGGCCTGCGGAGAGAGTTGTGTAATTTGTGACGGATCAACTTCACCGCCACTTAAAAAAGAATACAATATATATACGATCACGCCTACAATACCGCCACCTGCGGCCACTCCACCCCCACTCATTCCACGCCGATCATCTACATTAGAACTACCTCTCCTACCTAACCATTGCATAATAAATATTTTTAAAATTGAAGAATGTGGCTACGTTGGTTTTAATATCGCCTCGTAAAGATATGCACAATGCGTACCAGTTTTAGCACCGTTATTTTACGCTAACTGTCAGCGAAAACTGTGAATTATTAATGTGTACAATACTCTATGTGACATTAAAAATAGAAATAAAAGTTGACGATTGGCACTTTGCCAATCGTTGCTCATCCTTCCCGAAACATCTACCAATGATGCTTGCACAGGCGAACACAGCTTCCAATTGCACAGCATAGGCGAACACTTTTTTAGGTTGTTGGCCAAGTTTGAAAAGCGGGTTAAATTTGAAAAATGAAATCACGCTTTTGTCTGGGGGTTTTGGTGGCGCTCTTATTTTTGGGATGTAAAAAAGAGAAGCCGATTATTTTTGAAGGTCAGTTATTGTTTACGAGCAAGTTTCCATATCCGTTGGGGAATAGAAAAATTGAAATTTACCAATCCGGTTCTTCTTCTGCAATCGGACTAAGTTCGGGATCAACATCATCTTCTGCAATAACACTTACGGCTATAAACGGAAATTTCCGGCTAAGCTTTATACCGGGAACATCTCCAGATTCTGGCTACAATGCAGCCACCCCTATTTTTGTGGGCAAAACTATTGATACCGCCATTGTCAAAGTTGGTCTGTCATCAGCTTTAACTCCTGCAGATACAATTGGATTACGAGCGTATACAATTAGCGGAAGTATAGATAAAGAATATACTGGAAGGTCGGGCAATACAGGTGCTTTTATTGTACTAGACAGCATCTGTAACATGCTGTTTACTGACTTTAATTGTTATTTAAAAAAAATTAGTAACACGGTTTAAGCCGGTAGGAAATTGACGACAACTTTTGGATACGTGACAATCTCCAGTCACGGTTTTATTTCACCATCCCAGTTTTCTGCAAGTGATGAAACGAAACAGGAAATTATATTTTAGTTCCAAAAGTAAGTCTATATGCATACTGTTGCAGTCAGTACTAAAATAAGAAAGATATATCTGTACCCGGATCAATTTCCTTCCGCTCCATCTCGTTTTCTGCGGCCGAAAACAGGAGGCCAGATTTAATACCCAGAAAAGACAATTTTGCATCCTGCATTTTTAAAGCTGTTCCCTCAGGTAAGGCTACGATTGGCACACCGGGATTCATTTTCAAAAATTCTTGCAGTCGCTGGTCACGGGTTTCTCCATTATGGCCGGATGGCTTTTCATTATTATAATGTGGATTTATTTGAAAGGGAAATAAGCCAAGCGCATTAAAACTTTTTGGCTCTA
>JAYTBG010000314.1:0-3443 GCA_043737055.1 Chitinophagaceae bacterium
AACTATGTGTACATATTTTACTGGCATCAAGAACAAGTTCACCTTTTTTGAATGTTTGTTCTTTTACCCGATTAATAATTTCATTTTTTAAGTCATCGCTTAGATCTATGTATTGAGAAAAGTGCTGGAAAAGTGCAGTCATTTTCAAATGTACGGAATCGATAATTATTGCAGGTTATGTGTGTTCGTGCGTTGGCTTTAGTTCTTTGTTCTTAATGCCCTCGGGATTTGATTTTTGTTGGGTAACTCTGCGCTATCTTATGTGGGGGCAGGCAACGGTTTCGTTGCTGGCCGTTGGGGAAAACTAAACGTTAGTTCGTTGTTGTAGTTTTAAGGGAATCAGTCCCAATCCTGTTTGTTCTAACCCGGGCGACAACTAAGTTTGGTACCCAGCATAGCCATGCTACAATAGTATATGCAGTTATAAAATCTCCAAAGATGAGAACTAGAACTGGAAGCAAGATTCGTAATGTTACAGCCGAAAAGCATGCTGCATACCTATAAATCATCAGCTTTTGATGGATGGCGATATTCCTTTTTTTAATATTTACAAATGCCATTAGTGTCGTGGCAAACCATATTATTCCTAAGCACAAAAAGCCAATGGAAGACGGAAGGCCTCCCGTTGCAAAAAATGAGATATACATTCCTCCAGGCGAGCTTAAAGCAACAGCAATCATATAAGCCATACCGATGCGTCTATAGACAGCAATATATTTATTTCTAAAATTTGAATTGAACAGCGTCCAGCCAATAAGTAGCGCCAAGCCTCCAAATATGATGTGCGTATAAAAGCCAATATTCTAAATAGTATCAGTCAATATCTCATTTGATTTTGAACTTAACAGTCCAAATTTCCTGTCAACAAAAAAATAAATATCGGGATAAAGTCCTATCAGCATTACAAGAATTGCAGCTAACATCCATAATCCTTTTTGTGCCATAACTTTTACTCTTTTGTCACTAACGGTTCCCATCCGGTACCATTTATTATATCCTGACTGTCCATATTTTAAGCGGCTTCAAGTTGTTTTGCGATGTTGAGAGGTATTAGCCTGCTATTTTCACCCTCCATAAAAACATCACCGGTGTATGGCGTCATCGTCATGCAATCAAAGTTTTCTCAGATTGATTGAACTTAGTTATTCTAGCTCTTATTCGACTCAGAGAAGGTGCGGTTATTCCTAAGTAGCTGGCTAGTTGTTGAAGCGGTACCCGTTGAATTAAATTCGGTTTCTTTTGTAAGACACTTAAATAGCGCTGCTGGGGAGATAAAATTTTAAATTCATCAAACTCGGCATTGGTTTTTGCCAAAAGTTCACCTAAAAATGTACGGTAGCGTATTTCAAAGCGTGGTAATTTATCGAAAATAGCAATTCCCATATGTAGGTTGGCTACAATAAGAATACAATCTTCTACACAAGAAACATAGTATGCAGAGGGCATTTTATTAATGGAACATGGTGGGCTAAAAGATTCTGCTTCGGTATAAAAAGTAGTAGTTTTCTCTTGCCCTTCGTGTACATAGTAGCACCTGATACAGCCCTTTATTACAAAAAATCCATTATCCGAAATCTGGCCTTCTCTTATTAAGATAGTTCCCCGTTTATACTGTTTGATAAGGTCCAGGTCAATAATCGCTTGCTTTTCTTCTGCAGTTAGTGTGAGATAACTAGTGAGATGTTTTAAAGACAAATTTTCCATTCTATTTCATATATCTTTTAGAATTGTGCCTAAATGCTTGTCCCCTTCATCCTTTAAAAAAACATAGTGATGCACCGTTACCAATATGGTAGAAGGGGAGGTATAGTTTTCTGTAGGTTTCCTTCTTAGCTAATGTTATGTTCGTTTAGGCAGCAGTAAAAAATTAGTCCTACCATTATCGTTGCCAGAAACACATTGTGATTTCTCATCCTCTTTTTTGTTTCAGTAAAATTGAGGAATCAATACAGCTCTACAGCACCGTCTTGTAGGATGAACCTTTCAAAATCAGTGTTGTAATAGAATGATAACCACTAAATAATGTGTAATGAACCCCTGGCATGGGAGATGACCCTTATCAGTCGAGGTTAATATTCGCTTTGAGCAGATACTCTGAAGGAGATTGACCAGTGAATTTTTTAAAATTACGATTGAAGGAAGTTTTAGAATTAAATCCACACTCATACGCTAGTGAAACCAATGTATAATTTCGGTTTTTTGGTAAAACGGCTATACGTTTGAATTCTTCAATGCGTTTTATATTGATAAAGTCATAAAAACTTTGTTCTTCATAAGTATTAATCACCTGTGACAAGTGGTTGGGATGAATACTTAGTTTTTGAGCCAGGGAACCCAGCGTTATTTCCGGGTCAGTAAATGTTTTATCAGTCGTTAAGAATTTTAGGAGGTTAAAATATATGATTTCAGCCTGTTCCGGGCTTAGACCAGATCTTTCATACTTTGTTTTTGATGGAATGCTACCCGCTTCCTCCACATTATCT
Source organism: Chitinophagaceae bacterium (assembly GCA_043737055.1). Classification (GTDB taxonomy): domain Bacteria; phylum Bacteroidota; class Bacteroidia; order Chitinophagales; family Chitinophagaceae; genus Ferruginibacter. The sequence goes on from JAYTBG010000314.1 coordinate 2,484, forward strand.
TCTGCAAACGATTCAATTATTGGGAGGGCTTGAAGTTCGGGGCTAACTGAGAGAGGATTTCCCGGGTTTGAATACATCATTTCTTGCCTGGAACGGGTATTTGTAAAAATTCCCATTTGCCTGATTCCAAAATAACCTAACAGACTTACAAAAAGGACTACCGCACTAAATATCAATGTATCGTTTTCAATAAATACAAAAAGCCAGATGATTGCAATTCCATATACCAGGTATCGGAGCCAATTGAGATCAATTAGTTCTGTATTTGAAAATTCATTTTCTATAACCTTTTTGTAGCTGCGTAATTTAAATAGTGATGCAATAGTGTAGGCAAACCCGGAAAATGTAATCGCCATCGATGCGGCCCTGATATACCATTCGTAACCTTTTCCATTGTTAGCAAATATTTCCTTTTTCTCAGAAACAGGCAATATAAAAAAAGGGATTAGCAAAAATATGAAGCACACGAATGGAACAAAATGCGACAATCGTAAAAAAATAGTAACCTGTTTGGGTTGCGTTAACGCAGATATGTATAAGAAGAGAAACGGGCCATGTAAAAGCGGAAACGGAATATTAATCGCAAGTAGAGACGGGTAGTTTAGCATCTGCTTTGAAATAATGCTGTTGTAGAAAAGTAAATGAATACCGATAAAACAAAGCCAGAATGCCAGAATAATATCTGCGGCACTTTTTTCTTTTTTGCCGGTCATTAATATTGCAAGAAAAAAGGAAATACTTACACCTGCCAAATAAAACATTGCGAAAGTCTTTTAAAGAACGGCAAAAGTAGTAAGTATATATTAATGAAAACTCCCTTTGTCAATTTCAGCCAAAACGGCTTCTGCAATGTGAAACTCAAATACACTTTGTAAGGGCAAAGTCATTCTCCATTTAGAGCAAGCGTCTCCTTGCCGTTGTCCCTACTCATTTAAACATCTGCCTTCCTTTGCAATTACT
>JAYTBG010000315.1:0-3442 GCA_043737055.1 Chitinophagaceae bacterium
ATTATACCTGGAGCTATTTTTATTTGGCTAGTAATAAGGATATCTGCTGCTTTCTTCCATCCATCTCAAAACTTAAAAAAACAAGCGCATCGCTCCAATCTGCCGGTATCTTCACCGAAGCAATATTGGCACCGGGTACAACAGCTATGGTAACTCTCTTCAGTACTTTTTTATCTGTAGACATAATGGCCACATTTAGCTGCTGCCTCCGCTCACTTTGAACAGTAAACCTAGCTTCTTCGCCGGGCCGAACCGGGTTGGGGATGATGGTGCTTACAAAATTACTTGCCCCAGCCAAAGTAATTTTTTCTACTGTAGATATAGATTTTTTGCCGTCCATGTCAACTGTGGTTATGCGGTAAAATATTGTCGAGTTATTTAACCCTGGTGCATCGTCAGTAAAGCTGTAATCCAGTGGCGAGCTGCTGGTACCTGCTGCCGTCTTTCTGCCAATTGCTGCAAAACGCACTCCGTCTTGACTGCGTTCTATTAAAAAATAATTGCTGTTGCTTTCGCTCTCTGTTCTCCATTTTACTGCCACTGATTTACCTGCTTTATTCACCCTGAAATTGCTAAGCGTAACCGGTAGTACAAGGCTGCTGGTAGCGCTGCCTGCATAAATAAAGTCGCCGCTGCTGCTTCCGTTTCCGTTGGCCGCATTGCCGGTGTAGTAAAAGGTAATCACCTGATCGTTGGGGCCAGGTGTTGCAGGGGCTGTCCAGGTAAGGTTTGTTTGTGTAAAAGAAGCAGCACCTGTAGGTTGAATAGGTGGATTGGAGTGACTCAACTCCGCCCCGCTCACAGAAGCGTTAGGGTTAGTGGTTGAGAAGCTTCCAATATCCTCGCCTACGCTGTTTTTTGCCGATATGGCAAAGCCCCACCTTAGCCTGTCGGCCAGATCATGGGTGGTGGTGAGCGTGAAGTTATATTGCGTTGCTGCTAAATATCCAGCGGTAGGAAGGCCAGAAGTAGCTACAGAACCTCCGGCAGTATTCAATAATGCGCCACCATGACAAGCGGTGCAGTATTGCAAGCTGTTGGCACCCGTGTAGCCCTGCGGTGCCTGTCCCGAAAAATTGGGATGAGCCCGCCGCATAAAAGAAGATGTAAATGCAACAGCAATGCAAAGCCCTAAAATGGTTAAACATAGTTTTGGATTCATAAACTAATTTTTTTGAGTATGGATGAGAATAAGTGAATATTACTACCCGAATATAAACTGATTATGTTACTGAACTTCCAACCGTTTAATTTTTGTTGATTCTTTGCTGGTTTTTCTTTGCTGACACATCGGGAAGGAAGTGGCCATAGATCATGAACGAGCTTGCAATAATGGCTTCGGCCACAGACAACTCCAAAGTGCACGACATGAGAAACAAACAAGAAACTGCAGTGGATAATTCATATGACTGATTCCAGGTCCTCCTTGCGCAACTTCAATTAGCACTTGCTTTACCACTCACAAAGCATTAAATTCACCATTGCTAAAAATGGCCGCTTAGATAACCCGTCTCATTTTAGTCGTACTTTCAAAAAACTGCCAAACATTTTCCTTCCCTATGTTAAACAATTTCTTGCGCCCTTAAACCGGCGAGCAATATCTATAGACGCTACACCAACGATCATTTTTTAGCGGGCAAATATTTTTGTGTGTCCACCATCCCTATGCGACACGGACTAAAATTATTTAACGCTTCACAAAAAAATTAAACAATGAATGCAGACAACACAGTAACCGAAAAAAAGGATCCGGTAGAAACTCCTATCAATCCAAACAAAGCACTCTGGGAAAAAGGTGACTTCACTCGTATTGCAGAAACGATGAGAAAAAGTGGTGAGAACCTTGTTGCTTCCATGGGCATTACACCTGGTATGAAAATACTGGACCTTGGTTGCGGCGACGGTACTACGGCCATACCTGCCGCAAGGTTGGGTGCCGATGTAACCGGGGTAGACATTGCCCGCAACCTTGTAGAAGCAGGAAACCGCAGGGCACAAGATGAAGCGATTCCAAACTGTGTTTTCAGGGAGGGTAATGCAACCGATCTATCAGAATTGGAAGATGGAAGTTTTGATTTACTGGTAAGCATCTTCGGTGCCATGTTTGCGCCAGAACCATTTAATGTAGCCAAAGAAATGGTACGTGCTACCCGCAAGGGAGGCCGCATTATTATGGGCAACTGGATACCCGGAGACCCCACGCTGGTGGCACAAATATTAAAGATCAGTGCTGCCTACACGCCTAGCCCGCCGGAAGGTTTTATCAGCCCAATGCTCTGGGGTGTAGAAGAACATGTAACAGAAAGATTTGTACAGGCCGGTGCCGCCCCGGAAAACATATCCTTTGCAAAAGAAACCTTTACATTTAATGCCAACTATATCCCGGCTAAGTTTGTACACATTTTCAGGAACTTTTATGGCCCTACGATGAACGCATTTGAATGCGCCGAAAAAAACGGCCTTGCCCAACAACTACAAGGGGAGCTGGAAGCATTGTTCACCAGCCAAAATCAGAGCAGCAAGGCAGACACCACTTCTATGCCAGCGTCTTTTTTACGGGTGACGGTTGTATGCTGAACTATCATTGTGATTAAAAAAACCGGTGAAGGAAAAGGGGTACCGGTTTTTTATATCGAAAAGATTTTACCGATAAGGTTTTGTGGTTGATCATTCGGGAGAGAAAACTTGCCCGGCACATTTTTCTAAAGCAACCCTTCACAAACGAAGTTCACCGTTGTTTCCTTCAATCAAACCAAACTGGCGTTCCGGTGCTTTGTTTTCAATTTTATGAAAGTCTGTTGGGGTAAGCCCGGTAAAATCTTTGTATTCTTTTGCGAGGTGTTTATAGTCGTGGTAGTCTGTTTCTACTGCGATACGCAGCCAATCAAAATCGGGCCGAGCATTGCGCAGGCGAAAAGCTTTGTCAAACCGGATGATCCGCTCGTACAACTTTGGATTGACACCGAGGCGTTCTTTGAATCTCCGCTCAAGTTGTTTGGTGCTTAGGCAGGCTTCTCGTGCAATATCCTTAACCGTTAATAAACGGCTGTTGTGCAACAACTGTAAACAGGCATCAATGATAAGTAGTTTATTTTTCTTTTGTTGTTTCATGAGGCTGCGCACAAAATTGGTTACAATTTACAGCATGACAACATAGTTAGGTGCAGCGGCCAGTTGTTCGTTTACAAAACGGATCTGCGACGATAAAAACATTTCCGCATCCACATAACAATTGCATAATTCATGGGAGGGTATGCCGGTTAAACGATATAAGGCTCCGGGTGTAAACACAATTTGCAGCACCAGGAAATTCCTGCCAATGGTACGATTGGTTACCTGCGAAAACTGGCCATACAGTGCGATCGGAAGATGTTTTACCTGCAACCCGTTGTTCGGGTACTCAACTGCTTCTGTATCGAATGGATAAAAAGCGAGGCATTGC
>JAYTBG010000316.1:0-8412 GCA_043737055.1 Chitinophagaceae bacterium
TGCTGAAGGTTGAAACAAGCTGTTCAATCCCTGGTTTCCAGCAACAAAATCAATATCGCCGTCATTGTCAACATCTACCGGCAATACAAAATTCCACCACCCTTTTTTTGCAGTCAATTCTCTTTTAAAAAACTTTCCTTTATCATTTACAAATGCCGCAATACCGCCCCACTCCAGCGTTACCACCAAATCGGGTTGTTTGTCATTGTTAATATCAGCCCAATTTGCGCCCGTAACCAAACCCACATCAGATAGAACATTTGCAAGGGCTTCTGTTACATCTTTAAAATGCCCGGTCCCATCATTTTGCAAAAGAAAGGATGTTGGAATTTTACCATATCGAAAAGGAGTAGCACGGGCACCAATAAAGAAATCTATAAACCCATCCTTGTTAAAATCACAAGGCTCTATGCATGATTGCGTACTATAAATACCAGGTATTGCATCAGCCAGTTTGCTAAAGTTACCTTTACCATCATTCAAATAAATCCTTGGTTGGCGCCAGGCTTCATTTCCATAATATTCATTGCCACCACTGGCAACTGCCAGGTCGGGATAGCCATCATTATTTACATCTGCAAAGCTGGCATCAACATCCTCGTAGGTGCTGTCCTGCTCAAATTGTGACTGCGAAGACAAACTGAACGTTCCGTTTTGATGTTGTAAAAACAATACACTCTTTTTACCCTTCGAGCTTCCTATATATATGTCATCCAGTTTATCGCCATTCACATCAGCCACGGCAAGTGCCGGTCCCTCGCTACCAAACATCCTGGGTAATAAAAATTCCCTGTTAAATTCATTGAAATCGTTTTCAACATGTGCGTAGTTAACTTTAGTAGCGGCAGTAATGTCAACCATTGCTCTACCCTGCTGCTTGTAGAATGTAGTTAGCATGTTAGCATCAAATACAGGCAAGCCTTTAGTCCAGGTTGCATTCATAACAAGGCGGGATGTATCATTTTTTAATGCCTGGTAGGTATTATCAGGCCATACCAATAAAATTGAATCAGGCAAAACCGAACCCAGGCCAATATGTAGTGGTGTTTCCATGGAAGACATGAAACCTCTTACGACATATTTTTCGGCATAAATAATCTGGTTGCTGCCGAATGCAAAACATTTTGCACCCAGGGCATTTAGATTTTGAGGTGCGCCTTTCAGTTTTAAATTAAGGCTGTACTTTTTTGTTGCTGACTTATTTTCATATACCAGCACAGGATCCCAAATATTATTTACAACAATATCCAGGTCGCCATCATTATCCAGGTCTGCATAGATAGCTCCATTGCTAAATGAATTTGGATTACCCTGAATGTTATTACTTACATCCTCAAATTGTACATCTCCTTTATTTTTAAAGAAACGGTTAGGCAGCTTTATCTCAGGAAATTTATTAATGATGGCCATGTCGTTTCCATCAAGTGTTTGATTTTGCAATTTATCCTGAACAGCATCATTAACCATGAAGCTGATATAATCAATATCATTTAATCTTTTAGGAATACCATTGCTTATAAAAAGATCCTTCATGCCATCATCATCAAAGTCCATCCACAAACTGCTCCAGCTCCAGTCTGTAGCATATATTCCGCTGTAAAAACCCGTCTCCGAGAACATGCCGTTCCGTTGATTTAACTGCAGGTTATTTCTCGAGTACTGATGGTTGTATCCAAACTTTACTTTTTCCAGGCTCGTCTGGTATTCATCTTCACCCAGCGACCTTTTAGATATCACCGGATCATAAGGCATCATATCCATCGAAATAATTTCGGGGTAAGCATCGTTGTTTACGTCTGCTGCGTCGACCCCCATGCTAAACTGGCTGGTATGCATCATGTGGTCATTTAATTCTTCGCTGAATGTCCCGTTCTTCTGGTTTATGAGCAGGTAGTCATTTTCATGAAAGTCATTTCCCACGTAAATATCAGGCCAGCCATCTAAATTAATATCGCTGACTACCACACCCAGGCCATAACTTATTTTACTGCTGTTGATGCCTGATTCTTTCGTAATATTTGTGAAATGTCCATTGTCATTTTTATAAAGCTGGTCTCCGGCCATCGAATCGTAAGTATTCAAAAAAAGATTTCTGGACGCAAAATTGCCGTTATGATTTACAGAATGATTCAATAAAAACATATCTAGATCAGCATCATTGTCAAAATCCAGGAATGCTGCCTGGGTGCTAAAGCCGGAAAAACTCAAGCCGTATTTTGCAGTTTCATCTACGTATGTTGGAATCCCATTTTTTATACCGCTGCAAACCAGCAATTGGTTTTGTCCTTTAAGTACTTTAAAATTACCTACCCTACAGATGTACAGATCCAGCATGCCATCATTGTTAATATCCACTACACTAACGCCAGTACTCCACGAACTATCAACCGGTATATCGGCAGCTTTTGTTACATCCTTAAACTGCATGTTGCCCTCATTGAGGTACATTGTATTCTGAACCTGGTTGCCAGCAAAAAAGAGATCTATCTTTCCATCGTTATTAAAATCGCCCGCTCCAACACCTGCACCATTGTAATAGTACATGTACTTAAGCATATTAAAGTCGGCAGTGGGCTTCAGGTTATTTGTAAAATGCAGCTTGGTCTTTGTATAATTCAAGACTTCAAACAAAGGAGCTTGCAGCCGGGAGGGCTGCTGTTTACAACCCCCAAACAAAACAATGCAAGCCACTCCCCAAGCAATAAAATTATATCTGGTTAAATTAATCATGTCAGCTGAGCTCCTTAGTTTTTTATGTTAGCTGGTTTCTTTTTCAATTTATACAAAATGGGGAATTCGTTGTTCTGTAAAAACAAAACAGCGGAGTTATCTTTAACCTTTAATAAAACAATACTCCTTATTTGCCCCCGCAAGTCAATTCCACTATTGCTTTGAGACAGGACTGAAAAATTTCCTTTCCCGTCATTTAGTAAAATATTCCCATTGCTTGCATCCAGGCGTCCCATTTGCGGTTGAAATCCAAACTCATTCCCACCCACCACCAAGTCGATAAAACCATCAAAATTAACATCAAGTGGTAATATCGCTTTTACGGAAGATAGCTGAATATGCACAGGCAGATTTTGGAGTCTGAAAATACCCTTACCCTCATTAATAGCAATGCATGAGGATGCAAAATTTATCTGCTTAACCAGAGCATCCTTTAATTTATCTGTACCAAATAATTCCTTGATATCTTTCTGTGCATAAGATGAATTGCGCAGGTTTTGTTTTTTCAAAAAAGGTAACTGGCTTTCAAGTTCTGTTTTCATAAAAACAGTTTTATCCTTTCCATCAATGGTCCTGGTAATTATCTTGTCTGTCTGCCCATTATTGTCGAAATCTTTTAAAAACAATTTCACCGGGTTTTGTTTATTCGGTTTTAAGTAGAAATTTTCTCCGAGATTCCCCAATATCAGATCTTGCTTACCATCTCCGTTCACATCAGCAACAGCTACCGTTTGCCAGCAGCCTGAATAGTCAGAAAGATTCGTTTGCCAGGGCGCAAAACTATTTCCGTTGTATTTAAAAATCTTTGGAGCCATCCATTCCCCGGCAATAACTAATTCGGCTTTTTGATCTCCGTCCACGTCAGCCCAAGCTGCGCCTTTAATTAATCCTGCATCAGCAATACCACCGCATTTGTTAGCAGGCATATCAGCGAACTTTCCTTTGCCATCATTTATATAAATATGGCTTTGCGCAGTTGTTCCATAACTGCCACTTACAAAACTGCCGCCAACAAACAAATCCAGGTCTCCATCTCCCTCAATGTCATGGGCGCTGGCTATGCTTATATTGTCTTTATTAGCAGGAAAAGATTCTGCGGATAAAATAAAATTTCCTTTGGAATCATTTTTAAATAACCGGTGTTGCAGCTCCCTGCTAAATGGAGCGGCCACATTTCCGCCCGGGCATACAAGCAGGTCCTGGTCCCCATCCTGGTCGCAATCAAAAAAGAGTATAGCTCCATCCACAAAGCCTATTGCTGACTCAAAAGCAGCCTGTTCCTTTTTTACGAAATTTCCTGAATAGTCCTGTATGTACAATTGGCCTGGATTTGCTATCGTTCCACCGATATAAATATCTCCAAGCCCATCATTGTTTACATCTGCAACAGCAGTTTGTGGGCCTTCATGTGACTGCATTTTTAAAATGCCACGTTCATTGTAGAAATCGGTAAAATCATCGTCTATATGCCTTTCAAACTTTGTTAACACATTTTCAAATAAAGGATTGCTGCCGCCTGCTTTAGGGGCAATTATTTTTGCGGAATGGAGAGGTTGAGAAAAGACAAGCTGCTGATTTATTTGAGGATGAATTGCTTTTGTAAAACTATGATCCGGCCATACAATCAGCAATGAATCTACCTGTGTGGCAGTGCCTATTCCTACAAGCTGACGGTAATCAACAGAAGATTGAAATCCACGACTTGGAATAAGTGCTCTGCTTAAAATTTGATCTCCTTTGTAAATAAAAATTTCGCTCCCTACGGCAAACGTATTTTCGCCGGCACCTTTTAAGGAAATGCTTATGAAATTATTTTTATTTTGCTCCCTGCTGTTATTCTTTAAAACAAAGGCTGGCTCGTTTACATTGTTTACAACCAGGTCCAAATCACCGTCATTATCAAGGTCGGCGTATGCTGCTCCGTTAGAAAATGAGTTCTCCGTAAAACCCCAGTTTGCACCTTCATCCGAAAATTTTAGATTGCCAAGATTCCTGTATATCTTATTGGGCACTGCTATACTTGGAATTTTACCTACGAGTTCTGAAAGATTTTTTTTGCCGCTCTGCAGCATTTTTGCTTTGATCTCATTGGCGTCGAAACTTAAAAAATCCTGGTTGGTAAGGTCCCGGTAGATACCGTTGCAAACATAAAGGTCGTTGTAACCGTCGTTATCGGCGTCAAACATGAGTGCTCCCCAGCTCCACTCAGAAGCCTGAACGCCACTATAATTAGCTATATCTTTAAACTTTCCATACCCATCATTTAACTGCAGGGTATTTTGCAAAAACTGGTTGAAGAACCCGTTACGTTCTTTGAGTCTGAATTGATCTATATCATCAAAACTTAAGGTTGTTTTAAGGCGATAATCATCAGCAGGCAGCATATCCGTAGTAAATATTTCGGGGTATCCATCATTATTTATGTCGCCAAAATCAGCTCCCATAGAAGCGTAGCTATTGTGTTTCATTCTTTTTTCAAGCTCATCTTTAAAAGTGCCGTTTTGTTGGTTGATGTATAAGTAATCCCTTTCAAAGAAATCATTGGAAACGAATATATCCGGATAATAATCTCCGTTGATATCGCCCACAGTAACTCCCAAACCAAAACTCATCAGGCTACCATGAATACCGGCCTGCTGTGTAACTTCAACAAAATGGCCATCGTCGTTTCTAAACAAATGATCGCCGCCCCCTTTCAGGTTATCAGCAACTTTCCATTGATCAGCCGGCAAATCCCTTTGTTTGGGATAGCCTAAACTACTAACAGGTACAGGACTGTTGTTAATGATAAAACAATCCAGGTCTCCATCCATGTCATAATCGAAAAAGCTTGCCTGTGTTGTGTAGCCATCATTATCCAGGCCGTAAGCTGACGCACTATCTGTAAAAGTGAGATCGTGGTTATTAATAAATAGCTGATTTTTTCTTAGGCTGGCGTCCTGCATGCTTCCTGCGTTGCACACATATATGTCGAGCCAGCTGTCATGATTAATATCAACAAATACAACGCCGGTGCTGTATTGCAGTTTATTTTTGAAGCCTGCTTTTTCAGAAATATCCTGAAAATTAAAGTTGCCATTATTAAGATATAGTTTGTTGCTACCTTGATTTGCTGTAAAAAAGATTTCGGGTAAGCCGTCATTGTTAAGATCACCCGTTGCAACTCCACCTCCGTTATAAAAATTGCGATAATTAAGAATATTAATGGTATCGTTATCCTGTACTTTATTTATAAAAAGGATACCTGAGGTTTTTATCGCTTCAAAAAGTGGTTGGCTATTTTTACTACTATTGCAAGAAAATAGGATCGGAGGCAAAATGACTGATACAATTAAACGAGAAATATTTTCTATTTGCATTTTCGCCCGCACTGTGCTGTATTTATTTCGTTTTTAAAATATCATTTAACCTCATTAAAACCGGCACTTCGTTATTCTGTAAGAACAATACGAATGTTGCTTTGTTGCTTTTAATTGCTTTCATATCTCTTAATTCGCCTCTCAGGTTTAAACCTGTCTTTTTTTCTTCCTGCCATATAAAATCGCCTTTAGTATTGTTGATGAGTACATCTCCGAAGCTTGCATCCAATTTTTCAAATTGAGGCAAAAACCCAAACTGGTTTCCCCCGGTTAGCAGATCAATAAATCCATCTCCATTTACATCTATGGGCAAAATTGCGTTGATGCAGGATAGCTGGCACATAGCAGGCAAGGGTTTTATAGTAAAGTTGCCCTTCCCGTCATTTATAGCCACACAAGATGGCGCATAATTAAACTGCTTCACCATGGAGGCTGCGATTAATTCTTTTGAAAATAATTCCTGAATAGATTTGTTGGCGTATTCAGTGTGCTTGAGGTTTTGCTTTTTAAGACCAGGAAGTTGGTCCTGCATATCCCTTTTCAAAAATACTGGCAGGTCTTTTCCATTGATGGTATAGGTCATGATTTTATCAAGATCACCATTATTGTCAAAGTCACTGAGCCATAGTTTTGCCGGAGTGTTTTCCTGTGGATTCAGGTAAAAATTTTCGCCGATATTGCCGAGGATAAGGTCCATTCTTCCATCACTATTTACATCTGCACTTACAACAGATTGCCACCAGCCAAATTTATTGCTGATATTAGTTTTTACTTCCTCAAAATGGTCTTTCCTAAAAGAAAAAATTCTGGGGGCCATCCATTCTCCGGCAATGATCAGTTCCTTTTGCTTATCTCCTGTTACATCTTCCCAAATAGCCGCCGTGACCATACCAATATGTGCGATATCACTATTTTTTGTTTCAGCAATATCGTTAAAACGTCCCTTGCCATCATTTACGAATAAATAACTCTGCGGATCTTTCCCGTAGACACCAGGATAGCTCCGTGCACCTATGAATAAATCGGGGTAGCCATCAGTGTTAAAGTCATTTGCTACTACTGTTGCTATGTTAACTCCTGTGGGTGGAAATGCATTATTATCAGCAGTAAAATTTCCTTTCCCGTTATTATTATACAATCTTATTTTTAATTCGCTGCTGTTAACTGGCTGGCTGTTTCCACCCGGGCCAATAAGCAGATCCATATCTCCATCTTTGTCATAGTCAAAAAATAATATAGCAACATCATCTGCACCTCCCGAAGTTCCTTTTAATACGTCAATTTCTTTTTTGGTAAAACTGCCGTCCTCTTTTTGTAAATACAACTGTCCTCTTTTATTCTCTGCAGCACCAACATAGATATCAGTTCGTCCATCCCCATTCACGTCTGCAGTATCCGCTTTTGGCCCCTCCCTTGAAAAAATTCTTGGAGTTAATCGTTCATTATAAAAATCTACAAAATCACTCTCTTCATGTTTATCAAATTTAGCTTTAGTGGTAGAAAAAAAAGTTTGATCACTGGGTGTCACTTTTATTTTTTCATCAACTAAGACGACATTATTTTCATCATACTGATGCACCTGATTTGGGTCCGGTGATATTATTTTAGAGGTCTTTCGATCAGGCCAGGTAATAACGGCTGAATCAATTACGATCTTATTGCCCAAGCCAAAAACCAATTTGAAATCAACAGAAGATTGAAAACCCCTGCTGGGAAATAGTTCTCTTGTTAATATTTGATTGCCTGTATACAGTTTTATTTTACTGCCAACGGCAAAGGGGTTTTTAGATTTTCCTTTCAAAGAAAAAGCGATGTAATTGTTCCGGTTAATTTCCTGAGAATTATTTCTATAAACGGAAGCAGGTTGATTTTGATTGCAAACTATCAGGTCGAGATCTCCGTCGTTGTCAAGGTCGGCATAGGCGGCGCCGTTTGAAAACGTTGGCAGTCCCAGTCCCCAATCATTACCAACATCGGTAAATCTCAAATTCCCCTCATTGCGAAAAACTTTATTGGGTAGGGCCGTCTTTGGTATCTCATGCAATATCTTTTCAACAGATTCTTTTTTTCCGGATAATACCATGGCCTGGTTAACCTCATTGGCGAAAAAATCCATGAAATCAAGATTGGTAACATCTTTGTTAACGCCATTACACACATATAAATCATTCCAGCCATCATTATCCATATCAAATATCAAGGCACCCCAACTCCAGTCGGTAGCTTCTACACCACTGTATCTTGCTATATCAATAAACTTATTGTTCTTATTATTCAGTTGCAAACAATTTTTTGTGTACTGGTAATAAAAACCCGATTTTAA
>JAYTBG010000317.1:0-3438 GCA_043737055.1 Chitinophagaceae bacterium
TGCAGCTGTTATATGATTTTTTGCATCGGCAGCATGTGCCGGTGAGCCAACCAGTGGTATTTAGGGTGGGGTATACGTTTTAATTTTCAATATTTTTTATGACTAGATTTCTTTTTGTGTTTTTTGTTTTGTTGGCAGGTAAGCACGCAGATGCTCAAAACATTTATGCTTTCAGCATTACCACTGTGAAGGACAGTGTGGTTAATTTGTCAAGTTACCAAGGCAAGCAAATCTTGATTGTGAATACCTCTTTGTCTGGTAGCAGGGTCGGTCAGTATCGTCAGTTGGATAGCCTCCAACAGCGCTTCAAGGATAGCGGATTAATTATTATAGCTATTGCAACGAAAGCTTTTGATAATACACTTACCAACAACAATCAGCTGCTGGCGCTCTACAACAATCTTAACTTAAGTTATCCACTCTCAAAAATGATGAAAGTAAATGGTGCTCAACCGGATCCGCTGTACGAATGGCTTACTAAAAAGATAAAAAATGGTCTTGTGGATGCCCCTGTAGCGGGCGATTTTTCAAAATATCTCATTGACGGTTACGGAAATTTTAAAGGAGTTTTTTCTGGCAGATTAGAACCCACACATTCCATTGTGGTGGATGCACTGGGCTATTAAACTTTCCCCTCTACACAATATAAATTCATTTTAAGCTGCTCATTTTTAATCAAGCGAATGCATGAAAACAAGTATCGGGTTATTTTTTACGGGGTTGTTATTTTTAGGGTCGGATGCCGTGGCTCAGGCTCCCGCTGCTCCCGGAGTTGCTCTGGCAAAAGCTGCGTTCCAGGCAAAGCAAGTCATTTCTCCAGCCCCAGAGGCTGCGGAGTTGGGTAAATATGGAAACGTACCAATCAGCTTATTTACCGGTACGCCGTCGGTAAGTGTACCACTTTTTGAGCTGAAAGGAAACAAGGTTAGTCTGCCAATTTCCCTAAGCTATAATGCGTCTGGATTTAAGCCCGAGGAACAAGCTACCTGGGTGGGTAGTGGGTGGAGTTTGAATGCCGGGGGTGTAATAACAAGGGCCGTGACAGGCAATCCTGACAATACTAATAACTATTTCGGACAGAATAATTTGAATCCGCCTGACAGACTTGACTTAATTCCCTATTTCAGTTTTATAAAAGATATAAACGAAGGACTTAAAGAAACCCAGCCCGATGTTTACTATTATAATTTTGCTGGTCAGTCGGGCAAATTTTTTCTGAAGCCTGATTATTCTGTCATCAAAAAAGAGGATGATTTGAAAATAATTACTCCTTGTATGACAGGCTGCTTTAACAGCAATTTTACCATCGTTGATGAGCAAGGGACAACTTATTTGTTTGAAGCTGCGGAAACTTCTACTATGCAGCCCTTCGATGACGCAGGGCAAGCCAATAATACACTATACACCTATATTTCTGCATGGTATCTAAGTACCATCACTCCTGCAGGAGGCGGCGAGATTATTAGCTTTGAGTATCATAGTTCGGGCCCTCAACTTACCAACCCGAATCCAAAAGACAATCAATCTTTTTCTGCGAGGTTTGGTACGGATGGATGCCAGGCTAACGTCAGTTCCGGTTCCCAGTTTAATTCAAGACCCCCGCAAATTTCCATTGCCAGAAAATACCTGAAGAAAATAACCTTGACTCGCAATGCGGAAACTGCCGTGGTTATTGATGTGCAGTCCGCTACAGGATTACGGAGCGATGCCCCTTCACTGGAAGACAGGAGGCTGCAAAGTCTAAAACAATTTAGCGTTACCAATGGAGTTCAGAAGTTGGTTAAGCAGTACGATTTGACTCAGAATTATTTTACGAACCCGAATCAACCTACTTACTATAAGTTAAGGCTTGATAATGTTCAGGAACGGGGCCAGGATGGCGTTACCGCCGTGAAGCCTGCCTACGAATTTACTTATAATGCTGCGATTGCGGACTTACCTGCACGTTATACCAATTCGCTGGATCACTGGGGCTTTTATAATCATTCATTTAACAGTTCTTTAGTGCCTACTATAACCTTCGATGGAGGTACATTAGGCCCACTAACTATTGGTGGCCAAGCTAACAGGGAACCTCTCCTGGACGGTGTATCGTTTGGTGTGCTAAATAAGATAAAATATCCTACGGGAGGCTACACCAGTTTTGAATATGAGTTGCACCGGGCAGAAAATAACCGGGCCGTGGGGGGAATTCGTATCCGCCAAATGATCGACCATTCTTTTTTAAACAAAGCGGCTATTGTAAAAAAGTATAGCTACACCAATAATGATGGAAGCTCCAGTGGCATTGCTGGGCTCCCCGAGTATTTGCAGTTGGGAAGCTATCAGCAGTTTCCGATAAATCATTTTGGCACCGATTGTTCAAAAGGGGGTTACACTATGGGCACGGCTTCCGTTTCGGCCAACTCAATTTTCGGGCTCGGTTCGGTCCAGGGAAGCCATATCGGTTACAGCCAGGTAACAGAAATTCAAACAGACCTCGTAACAAATGAAACCTTGGGAAGCACGGTGAACAAGTACACAGTGATGTTGCGAGAAAATGATGACGATATTTCGAATGGTGATTTGATTGAGCAGTCCGTTTTTGACAAGGATGGGAAAATATTAACGGCAACTAATAATATCTACAGTTATGCAAGTGTAGGCTCAATTCGAGGCTATAAATCAAGGCCCCGGGACTACCAATCGAATAAGGACATGTACTGTTTGAGTGCTTCGCCACAGTCTTATTTCAATTACAGCATGGATGTAGGAACAGGTGGAAGCTCCTGTATGGCTAATCCACCACTTGGGTATACACCAAGATCTTTCCCTACCCGATATGATCTTATTGAGTATAGCATGGGTAGTCAAAAAAAAATGTTGATGAGCCAGTTAACTAAAACTTATGATCAGCTGACCAACAGCTTTATCAGTTCCAACAAAGACTTTACCTATGGCAATACTGCACACAATTACCCAACCGTCATAAAAGAAACGACGAACAATGGCGAACAGGTAGTGACCAATTTAAAATATGCTGCTGATTATAGTATGGCTGCGCAAGGCCCACCGGTAGTGTGTCCTAATCAAATCCGCTCAAGTATTTTCGATCTTCTGGCCTATAATTTAAAAGGCACTGTAATAGAAAAAACACAGCATCGACAAAATCCAGATGGAAGCAACCAACGGTTTATAAGCGGACAAATAACCAGGTATGCTTTGAATAATCCACTGGATGTTTACATATTAGAATCAGCGACACCGGTTACATCCTTTACTCCATCATCCAATAGTGCAGGTGGATGTTTTGTCTTCAATCAAAATTACAGGCTTGCGGGGAGTTTTAAATATGACGTGAATGGCAACCTCTCGGAGCAGTCGAAAAGTAATGACATGGCTAAGTCCTATCTATGGGATTATTCGTCTTTGTACCCCGTGGCGGAAGTTCAAAACGCT
>JAYTBG010000318.1:0-8350 GCA_043737055.1 Chitinophagaceae bacterium
TTTGCAAACCCAATAAGGGTACACTCCTCCTTAGCTCAGTTGGTTAGAGCATCTGACTGTTAATCAGAGGGTCGTCTGTTCAAATCAGACAGGGGGAGCAACACAATCAAAGCGTTACGATTTATATCGTAACGCTTTTTGTTTTATGTGACCTTGAATGTGACCTCAAATTGGAATAAGAAGAGAAAGTAGAAAATAAAGAAGAGAAGAAAAAAATTTACGAGAGGGCCCAAAAGTTTTGATCATGACCTCGCTTGTTTTTAGCAGTTATCTCAACTGCCGGGATACAACATCTTGTTGTAATCCCAGGTATTGGCAGAACTCTTCAATCGTTACAACCTGGTGTTGTTGTTTGTTGAAATGCTCTTTCATCTTCTTGATAAGATTTCTACCATACCTGTCGCTTCGGCCTGTGATTATCTGAATGTCTTTCGGATAAATACAGAGTCTGTTCATAAATCAAATAACTTTTTCATACACTATCTATACTTCGGCTATGCCTCTGCTATGTGTGGTGTGAGGCAAAGATAATCATTTATTGAGGGTGGTAAACTGGACTTGTTTGGAATAATGTTGAACAATCGGAACGGATGACCACACACATTTGTTAGGGCCTTATTGTGAATCTATTTTTGTTTTCAAATGCTGTTAAACCCCAGCAAAAGATTACAAATTGTTAACCCAATAAATTTTTTACAATGGCCAGGCAAAAAGGAATTATCAAATTAGATGGTACAATTGGTGGAATCACTTTCTACAAATCGCAGGATGGATACTTGGCGAGAGAGAAAGGTGGTGTGTCTGCTGATCGAATCGCCAATGATCCGAATTTTCAGAGGACCCGTGAAAATGGAGAAGAGTTTGGAAGAGCAGGCAAAGCCGGAAAGCTTTTGCGAAATGCAATCCGTGCAATGTTGCAAAACGCATCTGATAGCAGGATGGTAAGTCGTCTTACTAAAAAAATGGTTGAAGTTATCCAGGAGGATATTACTAATACCAGAGGACAACGGAATGTAATTGATGGGGAAGCAGAATTGCTGGAAGGGTTCGAGTTTAACATCAGTGGTAAGCTCGGAACTACTTTGTATGCACCATTCACTGCAACAATTGATCGGGTGGCCGGTACTCTTACTGCAAGCATCCCTTCATTTGTGCCCATAAACATGCTGGCAGCTCCCGGTGGTTCTACTCACTTCAAAATTGTTTCTTCTGGTGCAGAGGTTGATTTTGAAAATGAAACCTTCGTTATGGACTCGCAAGCAACTGCCATTCTTCCGTGGGATCCTACTGCAACTGCAGTAATTAATCTTATTAATACTGTTACAGCTAACAGCACTAAACCGTTATTCCTAGCCTTAGGTATTGAATTTTACCAAGAGGTAAACGGTCAAATGTATCCACTTAAAAACGGCGCATACAACGCTTTATCGTTGGTCAAAGTAAGTGGTTTGTAAGCCTCACAAAGCTGTTCATTCTTCAGGTCAATAAAATGGCCCTGCCGAGAGGCGGGGCCATTTTTATTAGTGCACTACCTAAAAGGGCAATGCACCAAGCTGACGGCGGCCGGATGAAAAACAATGAAGATACCAACCGGACAAACCGACAACGAAAACCCGGCACCGACGATACCGATAATAAACGGGATGCCGGCCGACGTGCTTACTGAAAACCCAAGAAGGTAAATGAGGCACGGGACTAAATGAAAGGCTGACTGGACAAACTGCCAAACGCTGACTGGTGATGATACGAAGCTGCTTTTGCATAATAGTGATTTTTTATATGCATCCTCAGCGAAGGCAGATAAAAAAACCAAAAGGAAACGGAATAAAAGATGGCCTTGTGCGCCGGGTTTGTGTTTATGCCGTAGTCTTTTTGTTTTTTTTGTCAGGTCGGTGCGTTGGGCTGCCGTAGTTATCTTTGCTTAATAAAAAACACGTTGGCAAAAGCTGTATCCATTCACAGATGTCCGGCTGGATTGTAAACAAAGCAGCGATTGCTGACCGCTTAAGTTTTTTTAGTATTCACTTGGCAACATCAGGCAGCCATCAACCAGCCAGATCCTAGCAAGGTCATATGGAAAATCGCTAAATGGAATTTCCTGACTTGTCACTTTATTCTGGTCTCCATCGGTAGCCAGGATTGTAAAAACATTATCCTGCACTCTTTTTAGATCCCACACCTGGAAACGTTCAAGATTTATTTCCTCATGGCATTGATGGCTTATGATTAAATCTATCAACCAATAAGCACCGCATGTTTCAGCCAATTCTTTTACGCCATCAGTGAAAAGAATTAATGAGGGTCTGTGACAATAGAAGCTTTCTGAACCGTTGCCGGAACCGAAGTAGTGATTTGCATTTTTCATCTTGATAAAATTTATATTTTAAAAGAAAAAAGAGAAAAAAAGAAAGCATCTACATCAGCCGCCGATGTTACGAGCCAAAAGGAAACGGAATAAATACGTGTATTACTAGTGATGAAACACTTGATGCTGTTGGTGCAGGAAATTATGCTGAGAAAACCTACGGAAGTTTTATGCCGTAGTCTTTTGGCTGCCAGGCTATATATTGGCCTGGCTTTGTAGAAAAGCTGAAGCGGCGGCTAACTTAGCTGATTTTTTTTATTATGGGTATTAGATAAACCTCAAATTTTTCCATGTTGCGGACGCACTCGTACAGGCGGGCTTTAGGATAAGTGCTACTTACAAAATCGACAATTTCATCTTTTACCCCGGGCTTCATGTTCATTCCTAAAATGACTTCCTCAATAGCTTCAGCGGGAAATTCAAAAACCTTGTCGGCCGCATCTATTTTTATTAGTCTTACCTCTCTTTCATATTCCCACAATTTTGATTTCGTACTCAGCAGATAGGTGATTATACCTGAATTATTAAACATTGGCACAAAAGGGAAACTGTCCGTATAATTAACCTGCCCGATAGAACCTAACGTTGCATCAAATATTATCTGTTTGTTTAAACCAATACAATAACCAGTATGGCAACCTGCATAATGGCTCCACATTAAAATATTTGAATTTAATTCGGATAAAGACAATACTCCCATTCTTTCTTTTATTTGTTGAAGAAAGATGGGATAATACGACTTCCAATTATCTGCGATCCCTTGTTCTTGCATGGCATAACATTTTTCAATTAGATCAGTAATATCTAGGTCTGGAAACATCTCCTGTCCGGTAAGGAAAAGCTTCATGAAAATATTACTTTCAGACATATCGCTTGGATCATATCGGAATGGTATAGCGCAATCGAATGGGTCATTAAACCTTGCTGGGGAAGCGAAGAAGATTTGCCTTTCCTTCAGTACCGCCCTGTTATATTCGTCATCCCAGGTTCTATACTTGTAGAGTATGTCCGGTAATGATTTATAAGTTTCGGACCTAGTATAATCGTCGTGGTCTATTTCACTAAATTCAATTGAGGGAGTCATAATTCAATTTACAGATTATTAGAATAGGGAAAGGTAATAGCGCCTGCGGCCAAAAAGAAGCGAGGCAGTGTGGCACACTTGCCCACACCGTAGCCCAGGGGCGTGCCGCCAAAAGCCAATGAAAGGAGGAACGACTGGAATTGGCTGCGTGCGCCTGCCGCAGTGCTGCCTAAAAAGCCGTGCAACGGTGATAGGCAGCAACAGTGAGACGCAAGGGTTTGGCGTGTTTTTTTGTTTGCGTCAAGGCTATGGTGGGCAGAACAAAAACCATGACAAACCCGTAGCTGTGGCAGGCCGCAAGGCACGCTAAATTATAGGCAGCGGGTGGACTGAATGCGACTGAAATAAATGGAGGACGTAGTGAAACGAAATGGAACCCAGTGAGTATGGTAGGGCTGGCAGCGAAATGGCTGGGCGTCCCGGGTGGATGGTGATGTGTGGTGGCTCACGGGTCGCCCGGCGATGTAGCAAGGTGTGCGGCTACGAACGTGGTGTAATGAAGTGGAACGAAGGACGTAAAGAATGAAGTGGCATGAAGGACACGGTAGCTGCCCGAACGTAGGCTGCCGGAGTAGCAAGGAGTGTGACAAACTGCGTAGCGAAGCGAAGCACCCGAAGGGCAATGCAGCTGTGCCAATGCCTTACAAGTTTATAGATAGCTTTATTGGCACTGCTGCATTGGTTTGGCGCATCTACTTGCCGACTAAGCCAAAGTGAGACCTTATTACCTTGCAGGGATGGCTATTAATATTTTGAAATTAAAAGTACCAGGAACTGGTTAGGCTTTGGACCATCAGTATCACTGTAGGATACATTTACACAAGCAACCAACAGCAAGCGAATTTATGAGTTCTTTTACGACTTCTGGAATGAGGAAAAGATAAAATGGTGACGGGGTATCAACCGTATTATGTATTTCCGTAATGGGTATTAATAATATAATCAATCTGAAGAGTATATGATCCTATAATTGAATGTCGACAGTCTTTTTTGCATTAAGTTGCATTTTGTAACATAAATAAACGTTTTAGCGGCAAGTGTGTAATCAATCCACTATTTGCATCCTTCTATAAAAACATGATAAAGCGAATTATTTTCTTACTGAGTTTGTTTGTTATCACCTTGGTCTCACATGCGCAAGTTTCATCAAAGCGTAGAGTACCTAAGGAAGTTACTCCCATAGTTGTTGAAAATGTACAATATACTGCGCCAACTCACCAAATCGGATATGTGGTTGCAAGAGACGCTGCCACTGATACTGTGATATGGAAGAAACAGATTTATAGTATGCGCTATAATGACAATTTAGAAAAGGATGTACAAGATGTATTTATTGACTCTTTATACATCAAAAGCAAAAACCTGATAATACATACAGAACGAGGTAAAGTTTATCAGCTAAAAATAAAACAATGAGAGCCGTTCTGACCACTGCCGAACCAAGCCTATTGACTTCGCAAGGAAATATTTATAATATGAGCAGTAGAATAGTCAGCAAAGTAAAGTGGAGAACATCAAAACTTGAGGATATTTTCACTGATGTTCATTCTACTTTAAGCGAACCAATAAAATGGAAAAAGTATTCAAAGTATAACGACAACCTGATAATGCTGGAATAAGCAAGCCCCTTGAGTGTTTATAAAATTGTGGCTTGACAATAAGCATTCAATTTTAAATAACTATTTGGCTTTTTTTGTTAATTAAAAATGACGTTTTTTAATTGCCATAACTTCATAAAACACTTTAACGTTAGCGGCAAGCTGACCAAACCATTACCAAAGCACAATCCAATGAGCAAGCCATATAAATATCGTTTAAGACCCGGTTATAGTTCGGCTAAATTACTTTTGGAATTTATCCTGGCCAATACAGAGACTGAATTTCACAAAGATCTTTTCACAACCCTGAAAGACCTCAATCCCAAAGTTGATACAGTTGAAGATTTGTGGATGAATGACGAAGTTTTATTGCAGGTATCTTCTGACATCGGAAAATTTACTTTATCAATAGATACCTGGGGTTTTGCATTTATCATAGCTGACAACAATCAGTCTTGTATAAATCTAATGGATGAAATACTCAACCGCAGTAACCTGTTTAAAAAAGAGGAAGTAAACTTTGAGGATTATAAGTACGTAATGACTTAAGCAAGCCGTCAACGTTGTGCACCATACACTTTTTAATTCGCCACAGGTGAAGTGTTCCGCAAGACAAAAAATATACCCGACAGTATCCAGAAATAATTCTCTAACCTATCGGTCAAAGTCCTGCATGACATCAGCATTTAGATTAGCTTCGTTAAATTTCAACAAACGGCATAAGCTCAAAACAATGAACTTTTCAAAATCGCTTCTTCTCCTTTTCTGCCTGCTTGGTTGTAACAGGGGAAAGGAGAACATGATAGTAGGTCAATGGAGAAGTACGTCGACTCTTATTTATGACCTGTCTGATGGTCCTCTTACTGTACGAGATACGTTTGACATTGAATTTACAAATGATAGTACCTACTCCGTTGTTTATAAAAAACAAAAGGATAAAACCCCGTTCATAGGAAAATACAAGCTGTTGGGTGATTCTATTTTCTTCGACACATCTGCGGTTGGTGGATGGAAAATTGATTTTTTAAGTAAAAGGAAGATGAAGTTCAGCCAAGACATTCTTTTTAATACTTCACGTCATTTGTACACTACCGAATCTATTAAAATGTAACATTCTTCTTGTCTCGGTGAGCACTTCGGTAGGAAACGCTTTCTCCTGCAACAAGGAATAGTCAGGGTAGAAATTTAACGTAAAGCAAAGTAGTTAAGCTATGCATAGGCGACACGGCGCACAACATGCGTATTTTTGCAAGTGCGGACGTTATAAATTAGGCGGAAGAATATCACGGCAGCAGTATATTTTCAGTCAACTGGAGTGCTGCCAATACCACACCTGCATAAATACCTAAACGTTGGCCGAAATTTTATGAAAACCACACTACTATATTCATCATTTTTTTATTTGCTTCTAAGTTGTAACCACTCTCATACTTCAGAGGTAACTAGTGAAGCAATTACCTATTATGCAAACGGCAATAGAAAAGACAGTATAAACCTTAATAAAAGCGGTACTAAAGAAGGCAAATGCTTCTATTTCGGCGAAGATGGCTCTTTAGATTCCACTGTAACTTTTAAAAATGACAAACGTAATGGCCTTACCAGTAAATTTTATGGAGAGTACGGAACTTATACATATGAGTATAAAGAGGATCAGCTTATAGAGCAAAAAAATTATGACACTTCCAACATGCTTATCTATAAAAGTCCATTAGATATTACATCCCTACCAAAAACAACGTATAGGCTTAAAAGCAATAGAACTTATTTTGATCAAGATTTAGGTGATACTATTTTTTTTATAAATCCTAAATTACCACCATTCAATCGTGGAATTGAAATAAGGGGTGCTTATTTTTTAAGCAAAGCAAATGAATATAATGTTAAAGCGATCAGAGTATCCAAGCGCTCGAATGCCCTTAAAAACATAATGATTAAAATAAATATTTATAACTCAATAGGGGATTCCCTAACTATTCCTGACCGAATTGATTCTCTCATAATTCCTGTAAATTAACTTCGCCCAATAACTAAGCTTTCGTTTTGCCCAACGGGCAAGAAATGAAACGAAACCTTGGTAGCCGGCTGGTTATGGAGTTGTCAATTTTACTTTGAGGATTTGCACGTGAAGTAAGAAAAAATAATCGAGCACTTAATACTAACATAGTAATTCTTTAACACAACCGATTGAGGGCACCAGGCGACTCGGTTTATTAATATGGTGGAATGACAAAGGACAAAAGAGGAAGTACAATTATTAGAACTAATGAACATTTTCGAGCATGAATTAAAATTTAGAGAAAAGCCATTTGGAAATTCCAAATATCAATAAAAACATAATGAAATATTGGAACAGCTTTGACATTTTTTTTGATACTAAAATAGATATTCATTTTGAGGGTATTCAGCCTGCTATAGAACTTTATTTAGGAGATAAAGAATACAGTCCAGAGGTTGAAGCTTTGGACACGATAGTAAATTGCTCCCGCAGATCAAAAGATTTTAAACATCGGAGTAGGTTTAGCCGTAAGCAAAAGCGTTTGTTTTTCGATATAATAATCGATTACCATTATTATATGAGTTTAACCGAGCAGGATCAAAAAAAATGCATTGCTCTTTTCTTTTTAAGGGACATGGAAATATTGCGAAAGTATAAGCCCAAGGATTTTCGGTTTGAGGAGATGAAGTTGGATTTCGCTTTATTTTTCAAGCAAATTGGGTGGCTTGATACATAATGTATGAACTTCCTGATCCGGCTTTTGGAAAATTTAGCATCGGTTCGGGGCAAGCAGTTGGTCCATACTCCAACTTGACGAAGCCTCGAACGTGAGCGACTACATCTTCCCTGATTGAAACTTACTAAAACTTATATTTTGAAACCAAGACAACTTCCTTTCTTTTTACTCTTTCTGTTTTTTTCTTCTTGTAAGACAAACAACAAATACAGTTATGCAATAAAAGATTTTAGGAAATCACTTCAACCTTACCTAACAGAGATTGTGTCAAAAGGTATAGTCGTGTATGATGACAGCTCTTTACAAAACATGGCCACAGACAAAGAATTAATTCAACTTGGACAATCAGAGCATCCGGTTTTGAGAGCATCAGCATTTAGAGAAATGGACTCCAGAAAATCATTCAACTTTGACATTTTAATGAATCATTTAGACGACACTGCAATAGTGGCAACTGACGCAGGCGAATTTGGAATTTGGTACAGATCTGTGTCTGACGACATAATTGAAGCGGCTACATGGAAAGACACAGCTGACAAAAACAAAACCATTGATCAGGTGATAACGAAGC
>JAYTBG010000319.1:0-3402 GCA_043737055.1 Chitinophagaceae bacterium
ACCTGGTTTCCCAAAAATGGTATGTATGCAATCGCAGATGGAATGTACACCCTTGCAACAGAGTTAGGAGTCAAATTTATTTTCAACCAAAATGTTCATAGTATAAATATAACTGATGGAAAAGCCCATTCAGTATCGGCTGCCCACTCCAGTGATTCGTTAGAAATTGCCCGGTACGAGGCAGACGTAGTTATCGGTGCTGCGGATTATCACTTCGTAGAAACAGGACTGCTACCGTTGCAATATAGAAGTTACGATGAAGCTTATTGGAATAAGCGCACCATGGCGCCCTCTTGCCTGATTTATTATGTGGGTCTAAATAAAAAGATAAAGAACCTTTTGCACCATACATTGTTCTTTGATGTAGACTTCCAGCAGCATGGCAATGAAATATATAGCGATCCCAAATGGCCTACGGAACCACTTTTTTATCTAAGTGCAACCTCTGTAACCGAGCCTGAGACTGCGATTGCAGGTGGGGAGACCTTGTTTTTTTTGGTGCCTGTAGCAGCGGGTCTGCAGGGAGATACGGAGGAATTGAGAAATCAGTACTTTGACAAAATATTAAGTAGGTTTGAGCGCTTGACGGGGGAATACATATCTGATTCTATCGTTTACAAGAAATCTTACTCGGTATCCGACTTCGTAAGTGATTACAATGCCTTTAAGGGGAATGCCTATGGCCTTGCGAACACACTTTTGCAAACTGCGATTCTCAAGCCATCGGTCAAGAGTAAGAAGGTACAAAACCTTTTTTACACGGGCCAGCTAACAGTGCCGGGGCCCGGGGTGCCACCTGCCTTAATAAGTGGGGAAATAGTAGCAAAAGAAATAAACAAAGAACACAGGAATTAAAAACTGACTGAATGATGCATCTTTTTCATAGTGTAAGTCAGGAGTGTAGTAAGCTCACGACGGAAAAATACAGCACTTCTTTTAGCAGCGCTATAAAGTTGCTGCACCCTACGCTGCGCAGTTCTATCTATAACATCTATGGATTAGTTCGCTTTGCAGACGAGATAGTTGACACTTTTCACGACCACAACAAAGAGGAGCTGCTGGCAGACTTTAAAAAGGAAACCTATAAGGCAATTGAGCAAAAGATCAGCCTGAATCCAATACTCCAAAGTTTTCAACTTACCGTTAATCAGTACGACATTGACCCTGCACTTATAGAGGCTTTCTTTAATAGCATGCGGCAGGACCTTGATAAGACCCAATATGATTTAGATGGCTACCAGCAATATGTTTACGGCAGTGCCGAAGTAGTAGGCCTGATGTGCCTGTATGTTTTTTGCGAAGGTGAGAAACAAATGTTCGAAAAGTTAAAGCCTGCTGCACAGGCGTTGGGGGCCGCTTTTCAAAAAGTAAATTTTCTTCGTGACCTTAAGGCGGACTACGAATTCTTAAACCGAACTTATTTCCCGGGAGTAGACTTCCGCAATTTTACTCCTGCTGTCAAGCAGCAAATAGAAGACGACATAGCCGCAGACTTCGAAAAAGCTTACGAGGGCATTATACTTTTGCCAGTTAAAGCACGCTTCGGTGTATATGTAGCATACAAATATTATTTATCTCTATTTAAAAAGATCAAACGCTCACAACCGGCACTGTTGTTTCACAACCGAATTCGTATTCCAAATTATTCTAAGGCATTCATCCTGATGAGGGCTGGGCTTAGAAGCCAACTCAACATTTTGTAAAACGTACCATTTGTCAAAGGTAATATTAGTAAACGAGGCAGATGAGGCCATTGGTGTGATGGACAAAATGGAGGCTCACGAAAAAGGAGCGCTACACAGGGCATTTAGCATTTTTGTTTTTAATAGTAAAGGCGAAATGTTGCTGCAGCAACGGGCCCACGATAAATACCATAGCGGCGGCCTTTGGACAAACACTTGCTGCAGCCATCCCCAACCAAACGAAGATGTTGCTACTGCTGCCCAACGCAGGCTAAAGGAAGAGATGGGTTTTAATACAGATCTCAAAAAAGTATTTAGCTTCAAATACAAAACGGATTTTGACAATGGTCTTACAGAGCATGAACTAGATCATGTGTTTGTTGGGGAATATGATGGCGACCTTCATCCAGACCCTGCAGAAGTTGCGGCCTTTACCTATACAAGCTTACAAGCTGTGAAGCAGTCCATTGCAGCTAAACCCCATTTATACACGTCGTGGTTTAAAATTGCTTTTCCCAGGCTGGAAAGTTATCTTGCAGGATCGTAGTTTTATAATGAAAGACACCAAATCAGCCATCATTATTGGGAGTGGAATTGCCGGCCTTGCAGCAGCTACCAGGCTCGCCGTAGCCGGCTTTGAGGTTAGGGTATTTGAGAGCAACGCAGTCCCTGGCGGCAAAATAACCATGTTCGAAAAAAAAGGTTTTCGATTTGATGCAGGCCCGTCTTTGTTTACACAGCCACAAAATATTGCAGAACTATTTGATAATGCGGGTGAGTCAATGGAAGAATATTTCAACTACAAAGATGTTGCTATCGCCTGTAAATATTTTTTCGAAAATGGAAAATCGGTGAACGCTTATACCAATGCAGACGCATTTGCCGAAGAACTGGAACAGAAGGTAGGAGAAGAAAAAAAGGCAGTTATAAATTATCTGCAAGGATCAAAAAAAGTTTACGACAGCATTGGAAGCGTATTTTTAAATTATTCTCTTCACAAGAGGAGTACCTGGCTTAGTAAAAGAACCTTTACAGCTTTTAAGGCTCTTAAGTTTCCTTATCTCTTTCAAAGCTTGCATACTTACAACACACGAAAGTTCAAAACGCCGGAAGCAGGGCAAATATTTAATCGGTTTGCAACCTACAATGGTAGCAACCCCTACAAGGCTCCAGCCATGCTCAGCCTTATTCCCCATCTGGAATTAAATGAAGGCACCTACTATCCTACGGGCGGGATGATTAGCATCACGAATGCACTGTATAAGCTTGCTCTAAAAAAGGGTGTGCAGTTTTTTTTCAACAGCCCTGTGCAACGCATCATAAATTCTGACGGCAAAGTGCATGGTGTAGTTGTGAATGATCAAAATATTTATGCAGATGCAGTGGTAAGCAACGCAGATGTATATTTTACCTATAAAAATTTATTGAATTTTACCGGCAAAGCCCGGCAGGTGTTGAAACAGGAACGCAGTAGCAGCGCCGTTATTTTTTACTGGGGCATGAGCAAAGAATTCTCCAATCTTGGGTTGCACAATATCTTTTTTAGTAACGAATACCAGCAGGAGTTTAACCACATATTTAAGCTGAAAAAATTATACAACGACCCTACCGTATACGTAAACATCACTAGCAAAGAAGAATTGGGTCACGCTCCTGAGGGAAAAGAAAATTGGTTTGTGATGATCAATGTGCCCGCAAACACGGGGCAGAACTGGGATGC
>JAYTBG010000320.1:0-8304 GCA_043737055.1 Chitinophagaceae bacterium
AGCGGAATCAGCGTAAATCTAACAACCTATGGTTATTTTTTAGCTCTCTTAGTTCCGTACTTGCTACGACTTTGCTTACGATCTTTTACGCCCGCTGTATCTAAACTCCCACGTACAATATGATAGCGTACACCCGGTAAATCTTTAACCCTACCGCCACGGATCAGTACAATACTATGTTCCTGAAGGTTGTGGCCTTCACCTGGTATGTATGCAATTACTTCAATTTTGTTAGTTAAACGAACCTTGGCAACTTTACGTAAAGCTGAGTTTGGCTTTTTAGGCGTTGTTGTATATACCCTAGTACATACACCACGACGCTGAGGACAAGCGTCAAGAGCTCTTGATTTGCTTTTTGCCTTTATAATTTCTCTTCCTTTTCTTACTAATTGATTAATAGTTGGCATCTAGTTGACCTTTTTTTTCGGACGGCAAAGGTAAGTATTATGGTTTAATAATGAAACAGAATTCTAAAAAAGATTCTATTATTTCTAAAAAATGAACTGAATTGCATGAATCATCAGCTTTTTCAGCCCTACATTTGGCATTATACTTTTACCATCCAGCCGTGAGTGTCTTCGCTGGCGCCGTATCGGATATTGTCCAGCCTTTTCTTTATTTCCGGTGCAGTTTGCCAGGCATCTACATTAAATTCCATAACAAAATCTTTATACCTCAACTCTTTAATGAGTGAAATAGTGGCGGCAGTGCCTGTGCCAAAAACTTCATATAAAAGGCCAGCTTTATAGGCGTCTATAACGTCATCAAGTGACAAAGGCCTTTCTTCCACATTAAAGCCAATATCCTTCAATAAGTGAATAACACTGTTACGGGTTACTCCTGCCAGGATTGTCCCTTGCTCCAGGGCCGGGGTAATTGCGGTGTTGCCAATGATAAAGAAAACATTCATTGTTCCGCATTCCTGCACGTACTTATGTTCAAATGCGTCGGTCCACAACACCTGGTCGTAACCTTTCTTTTTGGCTTCTGCTGTGGCAAACATGGCTGCACCGTAATTACCGGCGGCCTTTGCATAACCAACACCACCAGGCACGGCCCTCACATATTGTTCTTCTACGTAAATGCGCATAGGGGTACTATAATATGGACCTGTAGGACTTAAAATAATCATGAACTTGTACTTCTCGCTTGGCTTTACCCCGATGGTTTCATCGGTGCTAAACATAAACGGCCTAATATACAGAGAGTGATCTTTTTGGGCTGGTATCCAGTTTGTATCCATCTGAATTAGCATCTTCATCCCGTCCATAAAAATGTCTTCTGGTATTGTCGGCATCTGCATTCTCTCCGCAGAAATATTGAATCGGTGAAAATTATCCTGAGGGCGAAAAATGTAAGCTTCTCCTTCGGCATTCTTGTAGGCTTTTACACCTTCAAATATGGCCTGGCCATAATGAATTGCCGCTAATGAAGGTTCCATCAATAGTGGTTGGTAAGGTTTTATTTCCGGTGTTTTCCATTCTCCATCTTCGTGATCTACCTCCAACATATGGTCAGTAAAATACTTGCCGAACGGAATATTCTCCAGGTTTATATCATTCAATTTACTACGCTCTACTCTTGTAATATTAAAATCGGCAGCTGCAATCATATTCTTTAATTTTGAAACAAAGAAACGAAAAAACCGCCAGCTAAAGCCGCACTTTATGAGTTTACACAACATTCAATTGACACCCTTACTGGTTCAAAATCTGTACGCTACAACACTGATTGATTTAAATGATGTGCAAGTTGACCAGCCTATAGATGCAGATATACACATCGCCTCTTTGGGTCAAAATGCCAGAGATATCCTGGTTCTGGTAAATGAAAGAGAGGCACCTTTTGCATCAAATGAGGATTTAAAATTTTTGGTGAGCATTTTAACAGCGTGCAAATTATCTCTAGCAGATATTGCTTTGGTAAACGTAGCTAAAGATGACACACTTATTTATGACCGGCTAATGGGGTTTTTCAATCCCAGCCTTGTGCTACTTTTTGGGGTGGCTGCAAAGGATCTTTCGTTCCCCTTACATTTTCCTAACTACCAGTTACAGCAATATAACAACCAAACCTTTTTGTGCGCTCCACCCTTGAAGATGCTTGCTACTGTAACTCAAGAAAAAAAACACCTCTGGAATAGCTTGCAAAATCATTTTTTTAAAACGTAGTTCTATGCAATTACCCTTCATAATTTTTGCGACAAACAACCAACACAAAGCCGATGAAATCAGGCAAGTGCTGTCTAATACATTTGAAATAAAAACCCTCAAAGACGCCGGCATCACCATTGACATACCAGAGCCGTACGATACCCTTGAAGAGAATGCAAGAGAAAAGTCTACGGTAATTCATAGCCTCACAGGTTCAAATTGTTTCAGCGAAGATACTGGTTTAGAAGTGCAGGCATTAAATGGCCAACCAGGTGTGAGGAGTGCCCGGTATGCCGGAGAGGACAACGATGAAAATAAAAACAGGCAAAAGCTGCTAGCCGCACTAAATGGAATTGACGACAGACACGCACAATTCAGAACGGTAATTTCACTTATTTTAGAAGGCAACGAATACCAATTTGATGGGGTGTGCCAGGGAAAAATTTCTACTAACGAGATTGGCGAAAACGGTTTTGGCTATGATGCGGTTTTCGTACCAGATGGTTCGCAAAAAACTTTTGCTCAAATGACCTTGCAGGAGAAATCTTCATTCAGTCACAGGCGAAAAGCAACTGAAAAGTTTATTTCGTTTTTAAAAGGTTACAATGGCCAGAATTAGAATAGAAATGCCCCCTAAAGCTATAGCAGCAGTAAATGTGAAGGTTAGAATTACTGATATAAATTATGGTAACCATGTAGGCAATGATTCTTTAGTGGGAATTTTACACGAATCCCGCATGTTGTGGCTACAAAAACACGGCTATACAGAGCTAAATTTAGGTGGTGTTGCCCTCATAATGAATGACCTTGCCGTAGAGTACAAAAATGAGTCTTTTTTCGGTGATGTACTCAGCATCACACTTTTTGTGGCGGAGATATCCCATGTTAGTTTTGAACTTTATTATTCTGTTAGCAATCAGCATGGCAAAACTATCGCCCGGGCTAAAACAGGGATGGTTTGTTTCAATTATGCCGAGAGAAAAGTGTCGGCAATTCCACCTGAACTGATTGAATTGATAACTGGAAAAATATTAGATCCCCTTTGAGTTTATAAAACCTGGAGCTCGCTGTTCCAGATCCTCCAATTTTCTTCCGCCTGCAACTCGAGCATTTCGTAGCCATCTTTCGCATCGGCTCCCCTGCTTCTGCCTTCAGTGAGAAAAGCTGTATCCTGCGGCCCATAAACAAGGTCGTACAAGTAGTGTTGGTTGCTTAGGCACTGATAAGGTATGGCTGGCTTAGCGGTTTGGTTTGGAACCATACCGACAGGAGAACAGTTGATTATAATAAGATGCTCGCTCATTATCTGTGGGCTGACAGATTCGTAATTAATAATGCCTTTCTTGACGTCCTCTGTTCTTGACACAAGCGTAAATGGAATGTGGTGCTTGTTCAGAATATATTGCACAGCCTTGGAAGCCCCGCCAGTGCCCAGTATAAGCGCTTTTTGATGATGAGATTGCAATAAAGGGAGAAAAGATTTTTCGAATCCCACGACATCAGTATTATGCCCAAAGAGAAAACCATTTTTAAATTGAATACAATTTACAGCCCCAATTATTGTTGCTTCATGGCTGACACTATCAAGGAATGGTAAAATTAGTTCCTTGTAAGGAATCGTTACGGCCAAACCATTCAAGTTGGATTTTTTTTCAAGTAGCCCCGGGAAATCCCGGATGTTTTTTAGCGGGAACAATTCGAAATAACAATCCCCCAGGCGCTCGCTTTCAAATTTGTTTGTGAAATACTTCTTTGAAAAGGAGTGACCGAGGGGATAGCCGATCAGGCCGTATAATTTCATCAAATCGTTTCTTTGTTTAAATAGAGCTCAAAAGTATCTCCCCTTAAACCTATGCGCATTGCCTCTAGTGCAATCATCTCTGATGGAGCGATGTTACCAAGATTTACATTGCAGCCTATAAGTTCGAGAAAGTATAGCTGCTGAGCCTTTTGTGGAGCTTCCCATAATATTTTCTCTTCGGGAATTTGGGTTAATATCTCCTGTACAAGTCCTTCTCTTACCTCGCCGCTGCCGCGGTAAATTCCTACGTTGCCAGATTCCCTAGCTTCTGCAATTACATACGTAGCGCCGGCATTCAATTCAGCTCTCATCAATTCTATCCATTTATACGGAGGGATAATGTGTGCTGCATCTTTACTACCCACTTCGCTCAACACTATACCATGTTTAGTCAGTTTTTCAATATAGCCGCATTTTTCTGCGTGAGGGATCGTTATAGAGCCATCACTTACTTCCATGTAACTAATGCCAAATTCCTTACACACATTTATGTAGTCTTCAAACTGGTTACGCACAAGGAAAGCCTCAAACAAAGTACCCCCGAAATAAACGGGAATATCGTATGAGCGATAAACCTCTAATTTCTCTTTCAGGTTAGGTGTAACATATGCAGTTCCGAAGCCCAACTTTACAATGTCTACATGAGGATGCGAAGCGCTCATAAAATTCTTGGCTTCTTCAACGCTCAGCCCTTTGTCCATTACCATTGTAATGCCATGATCTCTCGGCTTAAGATTGCGTTCTGGGATTTGAGAAAGATGAAAATTCATATAAGTATCACTATTTTAAGGCTGCAAATATATCCAATAGAGGCTAACAACAATACTTCTTCACCGGAGCATGTCGTGCTAACGGATATTCCTCTGCTTTTTATAGCGGGCGATAACTTCGACCACCTGAGGGTGCTGCAGTATGGATGGATTCAGTTCTATAAACTTTTTAACCATCTTAGGATTGGCGTTCATGCCTGTTTCCAACTGCAGCAGAGCCTCCTTTACTTTGCCATCGGCAAATAAAAACATGCTCTTATAGAAAATAAAAATTGGTTTACGATCAGTTTGTTCGAGGGCAAAGTCAGCATATTCTAAGCCCTCCTCAATCATACCTGCCATTAAAAGACATTTTAGAAGCTCAACCCAGCCATTAATATTTTTCGGCCTTACCCTCACTACATTACCAAAATAGGTGATGGCATCCTCAAAATTGTTCATTTGCATGTAGCATTGTCCCAAAGCAAGATTGTAGTCTGGTTGCATCCGGTGCATTCGGGTTGCAACCAGCAATTGCTTCACTGCACTTTGCCACGAGCCTTCGTTCATATAAGTAGTGGCAATTTTATAATAAAGCTGGCTATCCTCGGAGTTTAAATGGCTGGCTTTTTTGAAATTAAACCTCGCCTGCGAATAATTACCCAGTTTATCATAGCAGTGCCCAATTGCCTCATAGATGACAGACTCGGGACGTGCTAATTCCAATACTTTTTCCAAATTTTCAATAGCCTCCTTATATTTTCGTAACCTGATATTGGCATCGCCCATATTACGATAAGCATAGTCAAATTTTTCATTTATGGCAACTGCAAAATTATATGCATCAATAGCTTTTTCGTGAAGCTTTAACCCTTGATATGCTGCTCCTAGATTAAACCACGCAAGCTCATTAAAGGGATACTCTTCAATTATAAACTGATGGATCCTGATACTTTCTTCATTACGGCCGGTGAAGTCAGTCCAAAAACAGATCTTATAAAGGGCTTCCTCGTTATTGGGCTCAAGCTTTAAAATTTCAATAAAGCAGTCAAATACTTTTTCAAAATTTTCATAGTCATCGTAAACATCCGCTAGCTCAAAAAGTAGGTCTAGCTTTTCGTCACCTTCGAAATACTCAATGGCCGTTTCGAGCAACGAGGCTGCTTTCTCCTGCTGATCCAGGGCAAGATAAACGTCCGTTTTTAAGATGTATAATGTTGTATCGGTTGCATCCAGAAGTTCTGCCTCTTCGAGCGTTTCCAGAGCCTCAGGATATTTTCGCAACACGATTAGAGCATTGGCTTTTGAAAATAAAAGCGATGCAGAATAGGGATACTGGGCAATAGCAAATTCACAAACCTGTAATGCCTGAACGAACTGCTCTTTATCCTCGAAATGCTCAATAAGTCGCTCAAAGCCGTCTTCCTCAATAAACGAATTAGACAAACCAGACTTGAGATTTTCGAATTGCAGGAGGAGAGCTTTGAGCTCTTCCCGATCTTGCCTGTATGGAAATTTACTCATGTTGTGTGGATAGGTTATGGTAAATTAACGAAAAACGTAAACATAAACTACTGATTCATATAATTTTCGGGAAGACAGCCCGTTTGATAAAAAATGTTTGACAGAAGACAACATTTTGTCAAAATATAAGTTATATATTTGCAAATAATAGATGTCAAAAATGAGCAAAATACCGAAAATTGTACTGCTATTAGCCGTCTTTACGGGTATTGTGTACACCTCTTCGGCTGACAAAGGCTTAGGAAAAAATAAAAAGAGAGTTTCACTAAATATTTCAACCGTTGGAACGGTTTCAAAAAGCTTGTCATTTAACCTAAAATCAGGGTTAAAATACAGGGGATCGTTATTAAACCGTGTCGAAAGTTCTAAAAATAATATTTCCTACAACTCTCTAATTACTTACCAAAAAGGAAACACTATTTATATAGTTCCTTTTAAACAGAAAATGTTAGTACCTGAAGTAAAGCAGGGATACACTGGAATGAAGCTGATCATTAAACCCAAATTATAAAGAACTTCAGTTGAAGTTCTTTTTTTTGATTAATTCTTTTTCAGCTGCTGATTTTCCTCGTAGGTC
Organism: Chitinophagaceae bacterium; assembly: GCA_043737055.1. Classification (GTDB taxonomy): domain Bacteria; phylum Bacteroidota; class Bacteroidia; order Chitinophagales; family Chitinophagaceae; genus Ferruginibacter. The sequence goes on from JAYTBG010000320.1 coordinate 6,805, forward strand.
ATCACCCGATAACCGCTTTTGGGTGCTTCAAATTTAGGTCCCGGTACTGCATCGTAATTCAGCTTGTTTAGCGTATACTTAAAATTTAAATTTCCAGATTGCAGCTCGTACTGAACCGGAAGACCAGATAATTGCGCAAACGCATTATTGTACTTTTTGTTGATAATTGTTATAGAAGGGTTGAAATAAACCGTAAATACCTTGCCATCTGGCAATGTAGCAGTAGCCCTTTTACAACTGTATTCCCCAATTTTCACTATTTCATCAGAAACTGTAAAATCAAGGTTCTCGTAAGTTTTATTTTTCTCTGCCCAGTTGTCAGTATTCATTGATATCATCAACTTCTGCCCGCTATACTCTTTTAAGATAAAGCCTTTGCCAAGTCGGCTGTCAAATATGGTAGCCTCCGTGCCAAGTGTACTTTTCATTTCTGTTCTACTTGCAGTCGGTTTTAAGAATATGGATAGTGTGGCCCCATTTAGACTGTTTGCAATAGGAGTTTCAGACTTTGATGAAGTAATAGCAATATCATATTGAAGACTCCCTTCAGAAAGCTGTTTTTGTGACCAGCCAAATTGGAAGCTGCCAAGAAAAAGCAAACAGCAGAAAATGGGCTTTAAAAATTTCATAGATCGAGAATTAGTTATGATAAAGATAGCAAAAACGCAATCCATTATAGCTTTTACAATGGGGTATAAAAAAACCTGTAGCTTTCTCAAGTGCAGGCTTCAGTACTTTAACGTATCCTTATTTTTTTACTGGTTTTTTCTTCATGTCCTGTATCTTTTTTTGACTCTCCTGCATCGCCTCAATCCGATCCTGCATCTTCGATTTCTTCACCGGTTTCTTCATATTTTCCGCCATTTGAGCAGTAATCTTCTCATGGTTAATAATATACTTTTGAATGATAATTTGCAAGAGTAAAGTAATTGTGTTGGAAACTGTATAGTACCATGTAAGAGCCGAAGGCAACGTATTAAAAACTCCCAGTAACAATACGGGGAAGATATAAGGCATATACTTCATTACAGGATTACTGTTGTCTTGCATGCTGCTCATGCTATAGATAGAAATAAGTAAACTTGTAAGTGTAGCAGTGATGGTAAATAGACTCACATGATCGCCATAAAAGGGGATGGAAAATGGCAAGTTATAAATGGAATCATACGCAGCAAGGTCGTTAGTCCACAAGAAGCTTTTACCCCTGAGATCTATATTCGACTGAAAGAAATAATACAAGGACATGAAGATGGGGATTTGCAATAGCGCTGGCAGGCAACCTCCCAGTGGGCTCACTCCTGCGCTTCTCCACAATTTCATTTGCTCCATTCCAAACGCCTGCTGATCATCTTTATATTTTGCTTTCAAAGCGTCTACTTCAGGCTTTAGGAGTTTCATCTTGGCCCCACTTAGATAACTTTTGTATAAAATAGGAGACGTAATTAAACGGATAAGTAAGGTGAGCAGGAGTATGACAATACCCATACTTGCAACATGTTT
>JAYTBG010000321.1:0-3379 GCA_043737055.1 Chitinophagaceae bacterium
CTCACTAAAAATAATTTGGAGCGACTGGGTACCTCCTCGCTTGTGGCTGCGGTAAACGCAGTGCCGGGAGTAAAGATGGATGAGCGTAGCCCGGGTAGTTATCGCCTTAGCATAAGGGGCAATTTACTGCGTTCAACCTTTGGCGTTAGAAATGTAAAAGTGTACTGGAACGGTATACCATTTACCGATGCCAGTGGTAATACTTACCTGAACCAGGTAGCGCCCGGTAACCTTAGTCAAATGGAAATTATCAAGGGTCCGTCTGGGAGTATGTATGGCAGCGGCACTGGCGGCGTAGTGTTGCTGAGTAGTGGCAGTAACAATTCTGTACCGGGCAAAGCGGTGGAAGTACAAGTAACAGGCGGCAGCTATGGTCTGTTATCCGGGCATGCCGCATACCAGCAAAGTGGCGTGCACACTACCAATGTTTCCTTGTCTCACTTGCAGGCCGACGGTTACCGGCAACATGCCCGTATGCGGCGGGACGTAGCGCACTACAATGGCAATTACAAACTGACGAGCAAACATTCCCTCGGCACCAATATCTTTCTGAGCGATTTATTTTACCAAACCCCGGGAGGCCTTAATGCGGCGGAGATGGCGGCCAATCCTAAACAGTCACGGCCCGCAGCGGGAGCCTTCAAAAGCGCCCAAACACAACAGGCGGCCATTCATCTGAAAACTTTTTATGCGGGCTTGTCTTCCTCGCTGCAGGTAAATGAACGTTGGAGACTCACCACCGGAGTCTATGGATCGTATACTGATTTCAAAAATCCTACGATTCGCAATTACGAAAAAAAGTATGAGAAGGGTTTCGGTGGACGCACAGTGCTTCAATATAATTCGGGCAGCTTCACCGGCACATTTGGTGGCGAAATGCAGCAAGGTTTTTTTTACACGGGTGTTTATGGAAATAAGAGCGGCCAGCGGGATACCCTGCAGTTTAATGCACAAATAGAAACAAGGCAGTCCAACATTTTTGCGCAGGCATCATTTAACCTTGGGTACGGCTTGCTGGCAGAGGCAGGAGTTAGCTACAATGATTTTTCGTACGATTATAGTAAACAAAGCCCCACCATTAATATTAACGAACAAAGTTCTTTTACTGCACAGGTGGTGCCCCGCTTTTCTTTATTGAAGAAAGCAGGTGCCAGCAGTATTTATGTAGCTGTTAGCAAGGGGTATTCTGTGCCTTCTATTGATGAAGTTTTTGCAGGTAATGATTTGTTTAACAAAAGCCTGAAAGCGGAGACTGCCCTAAATTATGAGGCGGGTACAAAGGCTGTCATCCTGAAGAACAAGCTGTGGCTGGATGCAGCTTTTTATGTCTTACAACTGCAAAACACTATCGTAAGCCGACGGGATTCTGGCGGTGGAGATTTTTATACCAATGCAGGCAACACAAGTCAAAAAGGTGCGGAGTTATCGGTAAATTATTTGCCGGTAAACAGGGTAGAAGGTTTTATTAGAACCTTTAAACTGAGCAGTCACTATACTTATATCAATGCCAAATTTAAAAACTACCAGCAGGGAGCTATCCAATTTGGCGGCAACAAACTTACAGGTACTCCGCCTAATGTATTTGTGTTGCAGGTAGACTTACAATCAGCTCCGGGGCTGTATTGTAACCTTAGCTATAATTTTACAGATCATATTCCGCTCAATAATGCCAACAGAGTGTATGCAAGTTCCTATCAATTGAGTTTTGTTAAACTTGGGTATAAAACCTTTTTACGGCCGGGCATAGAAACTAATTTCTTTCTTGCTGCAGAAAAGTCTTTTAATAACCCCTACAGCCTCGGCAATGACCTGAATGCCGCCGCCGGCCGGTTTTTTAATCCTGCTGCACCGCAGAGTTTTTCGCTGGGGGTTGTATGCCGGTTTCGCCTGAAGCCCGCTACTTTTCAACCCTGAATCCCAGTATTTATCTTTGCATAAATTTTAGCCCATGTTCGAATTTGGTAATGTCTCTCTTCAGCAGGTTCTTACAGTAACCTTCACCCTGTTTGCCGTAATAGATATGTTGGGTTCTACGCCAGTGTTAATTTCATTAAAGGCAAAAATGGGCGGGCATATTCGTTCTACGCAGGCCACACTCGCCTCAGGTGCTTTGATGATTTTATTTTTATTTCTAGGCAAACAGTTCCTTGCGCTGCTTGGGTTAGATGTAAAGTCCTTTGCGGTAGCAGGTAGTATTGTAATATTTATACTAGGTCTGGAAATGGTATTGGGGCTCGAGTTTTTTAAACCCGATGTTAACCCCAAAAGCGGCAGTGTGGTACCCATAGCTTTTCCGCTCATTGCCGGTTCGGGTACGCTTACCACCATCATGTCGCTAAAAGCCAATTACGACAATGTGAACATTCTTATTGGCATCCTGATTAATTGTATAGTCATATTTGTGGTGCTTCATTCTCTCAAATGGATAGAAAAAGCACTGGGCCCGGGCGGAGTTATTGTGGTAAGAAAATTTTTCGGCGTAATATTGCTGGCCATAGCCGTAAAAATCTTTGGAACAAACATCCAGGGATTTGGAAAATAAGTTGGGATGGAGGATTTCTGATGTCTGATGTAGGGTTTCGATGCGTACCAGTCTTTTTGCATCTGAACAATCATAAATCAGCAATCAAAAATTCGAAATAAAATACCGGCCTCGTCGTACAATGGATAGTATAAGAGTTTCCGAAGCTCCAGATCCAGGTTCGATTCCTGGCGAGGCCACATAAAAAAAATAAATGCCCCTCTTTGAAGGGGCTTTTTTATACGCCGATAGAGGTGTTTTTCACCTGCATCGGCGTGAAACGTTTGCGGTGTGGGCTTGAAAGAAAGGCGGAAGACCTGCATCGGCCGAACAATTGTTCTCCTTTAATGGTTGTCTCGCTGGTGACAACACCAGGCGAGGGCGTCTACAAGTGGTAGAGTGGAACACCAACAGCGGTAGAAAAAAATTATAATGAAGCCTGAAATAAATATCGTATGGTTTAAAAGGGATCTGCGTTTTACAGACCATGCACCCCTGTATTTCGCACAACAGGAAGCTGTACCCATTTTGCTTTTGTACTGCTTTGAACCTTCTGTAATGGCAGGCCCGGATAGTGATGTACGGCATTGGAGATTCGTTTACCAATCGCTGCAAAATATGCAGGAAAAGCTGACAGATGTAAATGGCGCTTTATATATTTTTCACAATGAGGTGCTAACTGTTCTTGAAGCACTAGAAAAAACATATTGCATTAAAACAATTTTTTCGCATGAAGAAATTGGCAACAAACTTACATACTACAGGGATAAAAACGTACAAACTTTTACGCAGCAAAATAATATTAAGTGGAATGAGTACCAGCACAACGCAGTAGTAAGAAGACTGAAAAGCAGAAAA
>JAYTBG010000322.1:0-8258 GCA_043737055.1 Chitinophagaceae bacterium
TTGTTCACCTCGTCATTATTTACCTGGTAGATTTTGGCATTATCTCTATTGAGAAACCCTCTGGCCTGCTGAGAAATCCCATTGCAGCCATTTACACACCCTTCTCGTTTATCCTGGTATATGAAGTTTACCTGCTGATACACTACCTGCCAAAATCGATTACGATTTACATTAGCAAACAGTACGAAATTATTTCGCTCATCATCATCAGGCGGTTGTTCAAAGATCTCTCTACGCTTTCGCTCTCTTCAGATTGGTTTGCTATAAAGAACGACTTAGAATTTACCTACGACCTGCTGGCATCTGTAATTTTATTTTTCCTGATCTACCAGTTTTATATCCAGGGCAAAAAACGGTATAGAACAAAATCAAAAGAAGAGCCTTTAAAGGATGGCATGGTGCGATTTATAAAAATAAAAAAGGTACTGGCCACATTTTTGGTACCAGTACTTATCCTGCTTGCTGTTTATTCTTTTGTAGATTGGAGTATTGGCATGCTTGAGGGTGGCTCCGACACCGATAAGTCTTTCAAAAATATCAACAACATATTCTTTGACCAGTTTTTTACGATCCTGATTGTTGTAGATGTTATCCTGCTATTGCTTTCTTTTTTTCATACAGATGAATTTCATAAAGTAATCCGAAACTCCGGCTTCATTATTTCAACGATACTAATCAGGTTATCGTTTTCTGTAAGCGGCCTACTCAATACCTTGCTCATTGTAACAGCCATTGCATTCGGACTCATTATACTCATAATTCACAATAAGTTTGAAAAGCAGATTGCTTTGGAAAAGATTGACGCAGATGGAATCGCTATCTGAGAAGGGAATACTAGTAATAATTTTACGATTGCTTATTGTGTTTTTCGGTTAGCAAAGCCGTGTTAAGTTCTAGCGTCCTCATTGTGTAAGATCGACAAACACCTATAATCATTGCTTTCTCTACAAGTTTTCCATTCAGCACACAGAAGTAGCAATTCATAAATTATCCCTTAGTTTTAAAAAATCTCTGTAGCCTTTGGCTGTAATCTCTCAACAGTTTACAAATAGAACAACGGAAATAAGATGGATTTACATGCTGCCACTGCTTTTTTAATTCCTACACATCAAATGCTTAGGCTACCGTCACAGACACTGATAGACTAGCAGCAAAGATTTCCTGCTTTTTAAAATTGACCGATACCCTTCGCAAAGTGGGAAATAATCCTGGCTTAGCTATGGCAATTGTCTATAACAATAAGCTAATTTATAAAGCGGGTTTTGGCTACAGAGATCGGGAACGGTTGATACCAGGCGAAATATTATTTACCATGATGGCAGACGTGACGGGCAAAGTTCCCGCATATTAATAATGCCACAGGCTGGTTTTGGAATAGTCATACTTTGCAATCAAAAGACGGATCTGCAAAACTTACTCATTAGGTATGCTAGCAATATTTTTGTACATGATAATTACGAGAAACTCACCGACTTTGAAAATTATATTGCGAAGGCTGCCAATCCAATTGCTACAACAGAAGTAGCCACTAATAATATTACTTTAGACAAGGCAACTTTACAAGAATGGCAAGGATATGTAGGTACATATATGCACCCTGCCTACGGCATAGTCAAGCTTTCTGTGACTGGCACTAACCAGGGCTTTTTTAAATACTACGATTTCCAGGGACCCGTTAAGCCGTCAACAAAAATGGCTTTTACGGCTCTCACAAAACATGAAACCGGAAATACCCCATTCGATTATAAAATAATTAAAAGTGCCAACGCAAGGGTTAGCGGCATCGAGGTGCAAATTCCTTTTTCTGCACCGGTGCTGTTTAAAAAATTGTAAAATCCGGGTACCACTCCATGTGACTACAAACCCCTTTTGTTGCCGAAACAGTTTGAAAGAGGTACCTGTTTTTAAACAGGGAGGCCGGGAACCGTTCTGCATCAGGGAAACTTTTTCAACAATTTATTATCGCATGCAACCATTTACATTTTGTAAACGTTGTATAATTATAAAATATAAACTATTATGAAAAAAATTCTCTTTTCGATCACAGCCATTTGCACTTTGACATTAATGCTGGGTTCTTGTTACAAAAAATCTGACGATCTTTTACAACCTAATGCTGATGCTGCCATTGCGGACGCAATGAAAAGTACCGAGGGAGTAGATGGTCGTGTGGTATTTACCCAGGTAGTTCAGTTGGAGGGCCGCCAGGAAGTGCCGGCAGTTTCGACAGAAACAAAGGGTATCGCTATTTTGCGTGTTACAGAAGATAAGAAGCTGTACTCAAAAGTTATCATTCAAAAACTAGCAAGTGGAGATGCACTTCGTTTCGCTCACGTTCATGCGGGTGCACTTGGAGCTAATGGCCCGGTACGCATTGCATTAGCAGACAACGCCGCAGATTTTGGCGTTAATAAAGTGCTCCAGTTAACCGATGCTCAGTTTACATTTATCACAACGGGCGCAGCCTATGTAAATGCGCATTCAAATTTTTTCCCTTCTGGTATTGTCAGAGGACAAATTCGTTGAGGAATCTGATCAGGCGCAGGGCTTCGGCCCTGTGTTTGCCTGGTTTGGTGTGAGTGAGGCCTGAAGCACTGTTGTTCTAAGACCAGAACAGTGCATACCACGAGCCCATTCTTTACTAACGCAACTATCTTAATTAAGTAGCAAGATCTTTTGCGAAATATAGCCTTCAGCCGTTTTTATTTTTATAAGGTAAGTGCCTTGTGCATTGCCACTTAAGTCTGGCAGTTTTATAAGATTCTCTCCTGAGCAAATTACAATCTTGGTGCGCTTGATCACTTTGCCATAACTGTCAAAAATGTGTATGTCAGCTAACTCAGCCCTGCCGGAAAGATAACTCAACCACAACGCTCCGTTGGAAGGGTTAGGATAGATGAGTGCGTCCTTTCTACCAGCGCTAGATTTTCTCAACACAGCCACATTACTGTAACTATAAGCCCCATTTTTACCGATTGCCTTTATCCGGTAAAAAATCACTTCCGATGCAATCAGCCCCGCCAAATGTTGAAGTTCTAAACTGGCAGCCCCAATAGCAGTACCAGGTGCTACGCTTACCAGCGAAATGAAGTTTTTATTGTTGGTACTGTACTCTACTTCGTACTTAGCTGCCTGTTCATTATGGCTGGCCGTCCAGTTAAGTTTATGCTGGTCTCCTGCAAGGGACACCCGTAAATTTTTTATACTTAAATCTAATACTGCGCACGTGTTTGCAAAGAGTATGGTTATGGAGTCTTGGGAAGATGGCACACAATTTACATTGGAACTCTGCCGTACGTAATAGGTGCCGGGAGCGTCTATCGTTATCACTGCACCAATGTTAGACCCAACAATCCTTCCATTTGTTGTGGTCCATGTATATACAAAGTTGGGATTGGGATTTACGACATTAATTTCCGTTACCGGCATCGTACCGCAAAAATAAGTGAGGTATGAATAAGCTTTTACCGGTGGATAGTCGAAGAATTTAAAAGGTGCTACAAAGTCTTTTAGTTCTGCAGTAAATGATGTAGACGATCTGGTTTTAACGATAACCCTTATAAATGCCGGATCGCAGGCATCCTGGTTATAATTAACGGGCTCTATGCCCAGTTTGGTGAGGTTTACAGAAAACTCTAAATATTGTCCCGGAATATAATTATTTAGTACTGCATTGTTGTCCCTTACAACTTTGAACGGACCTGCCCAGGTAGCCGGAGCCGTTGTTTGTAGGCCGGTGTAAAAATTACCCACCGTTTTTGGTCTTATGTTGGCATAGCCATAGGCTGCACCGGAACCATCGCCGTCAAACTGGCCTCCCCAGTTAAAGGAAGCTGGCGTAATGCTTAGCATTGATCTATGCACCCAAATGCGTGCCTCTACCAGCGAAATGGCACTGCTGCTAAATTCTGAGGTGAATATAATGTCACCGGGGGCACGGATGCGACCGGCAGCATCAAACTGCCATGATGTGTGACCGGCGTCGGGGCCATATCCAGAAAATGTTCCTGTGGCCTTGTTGTAATTTATATCTGTTTGGTATAATTCAAAGTCGAAAAACCTGTTTCCCGTTATGTTTTCCAGCGACACGCCGGCAAATAGCCAAAGAGAATCTGTTACATTCGGTCCTGCCCGGCGCACATGGATCATTGCTTCCAGGATATCATTTTTGTCCGGGATGGATTGTGCAACAGGCGTCGTCCACAGGGCTGGACTCATACCATTTTTGTTGCTCCCGGTGGCAAACACTGTCGAGTCTTCGCCATGATAGTCCCGATAATAAACTGCGTCCAGAACAATTCTATTGTTTAAAACGGTAAAGGCAGGGTATGCCATCCTCCTGGCAAAAGAGAAGTTTCTGGAAGCCGGGTTGGAGTAATATGCTGCAACAGTTGCTGCTGCTCCCGTGGTGTCTATAACGCCCCTCCCCGTTCCAAAATAACCATTGTTAAACCAGTCGTCTACCGCTGGGGTCTGGTTGTTGTTGTAAAAGTTGGCACTGAGATCTGCCTCCACTCCAAAATTAGCCCTCACCGAGGCCACCACAATTTGAGACGAAGCAGGCTGGAAGACAACCAAAAAAAATATGGCAGGTAAAAGTTTTTTCATAGACAAGGCATTTTCAGGTAACATATAAAACCGGGAAAACCAGCTTCACTAGTCGATCGTAGTACTGTAAATACCAGATACTACGTTTGCGCCCCCGTCATTACGAACTGCAATAACCCTGTAACTAATAAAGCCCGGCATCACCGACTGGTGTGTAAACTTTATAAGATTTGGACGGCTGCTTACCACGGTTCCTTCAGTGGTCCAGTTAGAATAAATATCCAGGGGATCTTCGTAGGTGCTTTGTATTTCATAATGGTCTATACCCCTGCTGGTTGTCATACTCCACTGTAAGGCATGGCCAGACTGGCCCTGCTTATGGCCACGCAGAAATGAAAAGCCAGGGTCAGCGTAGTTTTTCTGAATGGTTTTCAATGCTGTTTCTGGAGTTGGGCTGTTCGCTGATGCGTTTAATGTTATAGCCAGGGCTACAAAAAGGAGGAGGTTTTTCATAATAGTGGTTTTTTAAGGTGTATAAAATGACTGATGTTCAGCCGATGTATTCAAACGTGTTTTGTTTTTATACTGTCTTTGAAACCAGGCGTGTCAATGTTATTTAACCCGGGTACTACAGATACGGCTTTCTGTTAAGAAGCGGAAGGATTGTTTGGTTTGGATGTTATTATATAACTCCGTCTGTTTCGTTTTATTGTGCGTTTATGATAACTGGCGAATCTACTACAGAGAAACGGTGTTTTTTGTGGCTTAATTTCCTGGTTTTGGCAGGTCTCATCCATCACCATTAGCAAAATCCCTCCCTTCCGCAGCAAATGGCTGCAAAAAATGACGCCTCTAAAATGTTAGACTCTGCATATTCGCTTGAAAAAAAAGTTTAAGAAGGTAGCCAGGCTGCCATTTCAGCAGCAGGGGAATTCTAAACTCCCGGTGGGCACGTATCTACATGAAAAAATAATATTGCCGGCGATCTGCTCCCGTCTATAGCCCGCATCACCTTGCCATCTATGGCTCCATTGCGGTTGGAATATTCAAATTCTTCTTCAGAACTTAATGCAGTTTTTCAAACGGAAGTGTATGCTCTGATAAGCCCGGGTGATCTTCTGCTATCAAAATTATTAAATAGTAGGAAAAGGCATTCCGCTTTGGGCAATGCAGTGTACGGTTTTCGGTCAGCCCCCCGCCAAACAATAAAGCATCAAAACTCTATCTGCATCGAGCTACCAAATCAAGAATTAACCCTTATACGTTTGAATAAACATCGAGCCCGAATCAAATGCGGCGCTGAAACAACAAAAACGCACCCCTATTTGGCAACGGTAAGTACATGAATTGATTGCGAGCCATCGGCCTGCAGTTGCTGAAGTGCGGCCCTCAAGCCAGCACCCATGTTTTTAACTATCACTTCCAAAATTTGGGTTAACTCCCTAAAATCCGTGGTTTTTATAAAGTAGCAAAGCGCTCCTAAATCTGCTGCTATACTCATTTCCTGCAAATGAGATGAGGTAGATACCACCACCACAGGAACATCTTTATACTGCTGATGTTCTTTAATAAACTTCAGGCACTCCCAGCCATTGATGATCGGCATGTTTATATCCAGAAAAATGATGTGAGGGTTTTCATCAAGCTCACTAAGTTTTTGCAAAGCCTCCGCACCGTCTGTAGCAAAATGGCAAACTACACTGCTGTCTATGCCGGTTAACGCCTCTTGAAACATGTCAGTATCATCGCTGTCATCATCAGCCACTAAAAAAACTTTACCATCCATAGTTATATACTTGTCTTTTTTTGTTCTGAGGGAAGGGTTATGTTAAATGTGGCACCGCTGCCAGGTATTCCGCTGGCTGTAATGCTGCCACCGTGCCGCTCTACAATCTTTTTGCATAGCGCCAGTCCTAATCCGGTGCCCTCGTATTTATCCTTTGAATTAAGCCGGGCAAAGGTCTCAAATATTTTCCCAGCCTGCTCCGGTGCAAATCCTATCCCATTATCCTGTACCCTGATGCCAATGAAATTTATATCATTTTCCCTATACAAGATTGATGAAATACCAATGAGCGGCGGTACACCGGCCCGGGCAAATTTAATTGAGTTATTAATCAGGTTGTAAAAAATCTGGTAGAGCAGCACCGGCGTACCTTCCAAAGATGGTAAGTTGCTGTATTGAATTTCTGCACCTGTTTTTTGCAAAGAAACTTCCAGGTCAATTTCTATCGTTTGTAAGATTTCGTTCAGGTCTACCAGTTCCGGTATTTGAAGACTTGCATTTGTTGTGGAGTAGTTAAGCACTCCCTCAATCATGTCGAACATACGGTTAGTGGCTACGTGAATCCTGTCGAGGAATCGGGCTCCTTCTTCATCTAGTTTACCGTCCAGGTGCAGTTCCAACCGGTTGGTAAAAGTTTTTATTTTTCGTATCGGCTCCTTCAAATCGTGGCTGGCCACGTGGGCAAATTGTTGGAGGTCTTCATTAGAGCGTTGCAATTCTCTTGTGCGTTCTGCTACCAATTTTTCCAATCGTTCCTCTACGTTTTTGTGATCCTGGATATCTGCGCTGGTGCCAATCCACTGTCGTATGTTCCCTTTCGCATCCCTCTGCGGTACTGCCCTGCTCACCTGCCAGCGGTATTCCCCGTCTGCCCTTTTGAAGCGATGTTCGAAAACAAAATCGTTGCCGGTGTCTATAGATTGCTGCCATAAACGAATGTTTTCCTCCCGGTCTTCAGGGTGTACAATCTGTATCCAGCCACCGGCAGCCAAATCAACTTCAGTCAATCCTGAATATTTATAAACTGCCTGGTTAAAATATTCCAGCTGCCCTTCAGCATCGCCTGTCCACACAAATTGTGGCATCTCATCCGATAAAAGGCGAAAACGCTCTTCGCTATCCCTCATTTTCTGCTCAGCACTCTTTTGAACGGTGATATCGGTGCTCGTAACTAACACCATAGATACTTTTCCATCAACATTAAAAAGTGGTGCTCCCTGAACGTAATACCAGCGAGTCTCTTTCGTAACCTTGTTGACTTGCATAAGGAGCGCCTGCGATGGAAGCCCGGTAGTGAGGCTGATGTAAGCCGGCGATTTTTGAGGACCAAAGTGATGACCATTTTCGTCAAATCGCTCAAAAAGTTCGTCTGCGATTTTTAAGAGGGAGGGCAAATCTTTTTCAGCCAAAAGATCTGCTGGTGTAAAATCCCCGTAAACGGCAGCTCCTTTATCATTCACATAAATCATTTCACCCTTTTCATTTAGAAGGTAAACGCCTGCAGGGATATATTTAAATGTTAGCTCAAGCTGATCTTTAGTATTTTTTAAATCCAGCTCAACCCTTTTTCTTTCACTTATATCTTTAAAAGTCCAGCTCCATGCGTAGTAACTGCCATCCTCGCCAATTACAGGATAACCATTTCGCTCTACTACTTTACCGTTTTTAAATTCTAATTCATCATTGCATGCTTCTGTTGGATGGGCGTAGAGGTATTCCACTTTATCAATGAATTGTTGTGGATTTACTAATTGTGTCATAGCAAATGAGAGAACGGTATTATCATCTTTTGCATCAACAATATGCCTGGGCATGCTCCAGATTTCAACAAAGCGCTGGTTGTAGGAGATAATTTTTCCTTTGGCATCAACCAGTAAAATGCCATCTATGCTGGCTTCATTATGTGCTTCCAGTAAGGCTTTGC
>JAYTBG010000323.1:0-3368 GCA_043737055.1 Chitinophagaceae bacterium
TAATCAAATCAACTAAAGTCAATATCATGAGAAAAATTGCAATTTTATTTGCGCTGTTTTTGTCAACGGCTAGTTTATATGCACAAGACATACGCAACAATCCCGGCAGCAACCATGGCAACCGATTTGAGCAGTTGGGTACTATTCTGCCAACGGCCAATGAGTATCGTACCGCAAGTGGTGCCCCGGGGCCAAAGTATTGGCAACAGCGTGCAGATTACGATATTGTATGCGAACTTGATGAACCCAACCGCAGGTTAAACGGTAAAGAAACTATTACTTACTTCAACAATTCGCCGGATATTCTTACTTACCTGTGGCTGCAGTTAGATGAAAACGAACACAGCAGTACCAATAATGCCGGCTACCAAAGTAGTAGCAATATGCAAAAGAGCGTTACAGAGGCAGATCTTGTACGCCTCAGTGGTAAAACAGACCGTGAATACGGAGACAATATTTTAAAAGTAACTGATGGCACGGGCAAGGCACTTGCTTATACCATCAACAAAACAATGATGCGGATAGATTTGCCTGTGACTTTAAAACCAGGCCAGCAATTTATTTTAAAAGTAGAATGGAATTACAATATCAGCGACCGTATGAAAATTGGTGGCCGTGGAGGTTACGAGTTTTTTCCGGAAGATGGCAATGATTTGTACACCATTACCCAGTGGTACCCACGCTTATGTGTGTACAGCGATTTTCAGGGATGGCAAAATCACCAGTTTGCAGGTACAGGAGAGTTTGCCTTAACTTTTGGCAATTTTAAAGTAGCCATGACGGTACCTGCCGACCATGTGGTAATGTCAACCGGCGAATGTCAGAATTACCAGCAGGTATTAAGTGCGGCTCAATATGCACGCTGGCAAAAAGCGCAAACGGCTACCGATGTAGTAGAAGTGGTAACACTTGCAGAAGCTACTGCAAGGGAACAACAAAAATCAACCAAAAAAAATACCTGGATATTTAAAGCCGATATGGTACGTGACTTTGCGTGGGGCAGCAGCCGGAAATTTATTTGGGATGCTATGCTAGCCAAAGTAGAAGGCAAAAAGGTAATGTGCATGAGTGCTTACGGTAAAGAAGCATACAATCTATACCGTAAATACAGCACTAAGGCTGTGGCACATACCATTAAAAGCTATTCAAAATTTACTATCCCATATCCATATCCGGTAGCACAAAGTTTAGAGGCTTCCAATGGTATGGAGTATCCAATGATTTGCTTTAATTATGGCCGTTGCGAAAAGGATGGTACCTATAGCGAAGGCACAAAGTATGGTATGCTTGGTGTGGTAATTCATGAAGTTGGGCATAACTTTTTCCCTATGATCATCAACAGCGATGAAAGACAGTGGAGCTGGATGGATGAAGGCTTAAATACATTCACCCAATACCTTACAGAAGAATTGTGGGATAATAAATACCCGAGTTCAAGAGGGCCTGCTTATAAAATTGTTGATTACATGAAGTTGCCAAAAGATCAGTTGGAGCCCATCATGACAAACAGCGAAAATATTATTCAATTTGGCCCCAATGCTTACAGCAAGCCTGCTACCGGTTTAAATATTTTGCGGGAAACTATCATGGGTCGCAACCTGTTTGATTTTTCGTTTAAAGAATATGCAAGGCGGTGGGCATTTAAACATCCTACTCCAGCCGATTTGTTTAGAACAATGGAAGATGCAAGTGGCGAAGATCTTGACTGGTTTTGGCGTGGATGGTTTTACAATACCGATCCATGCGATATTGCTTTAGATACCGTGAAGTGGGCAAACCTTACAGTAGAGGGTGGCAATCCTACAGCGGCAGGTGCTGTAACAATAAAGCAAATTCCTGCAAAACCAATGCTTAATACCTTTGAAGATGTAAGTAAAATACGTAACCGGGAAGATAAAAAAATAGTATTTGCTACAGATGCAGATACATCGCTTCGTGATTTTTATTGGAATTACGCAAGAGGTATTGCTAAAATTGATGGCGCTACAAAAGAAGTTACCTTGCCCGCAGCCGCTGCAATTGATACCTTTAGTAACGAGGAAAAATTAAACCTTGCAGGCACTAAAAATATGTATGAGCTTACGTTTAGCAATAAAGGTGGTTTGGTAATGCCCATTATTGTAGAATGGACTTTTAAAGATGGTACTACTGAAATAGATAGAATGCCTGTACAAATATGGCGGAAGAATGAAAACAAAGTAACCAAGGCATTTTTAAAAGATAAAGAAGTGGTTTCTGTAAAGCTTGATCCAATGAGAGAAACTGCAGACATTAATGAAAGCAACAATGTGTGGCCTACCATTGCAACGCCCAGTAAGTTTCAACTATTTAAAGCAAGAGCAGGTAGCGTAAGAGGTGTAAGAGGTGGAGCTTCTGGCAGCATCAATCCAATGCAGCGGGAAATAAAATAGCAGCAAATTTTTTTGATTATAAACAACAGGCTGTCCATTTTTGTGGGCAGCCTGTTTTATGTAGTAAATTGCTAATAGTTGGTATTACTCCTCTTCCATATTTTCCCTCACATCTTCTGGTATAGTTGCAATTAATTTATCTATGCGCTGCCCGTCCATATCCACTATTTCAAAATGAAAACCCCTCCATTTAAAGGTGTCGCCGGTTGCGGGGATGCGTTCCAGCTCATGAAGTACAAAGCCGGCAATGGTATCAAACTGATGCTCAGCTTCATTCATCCATTCAGTTTTATCAAAGTGGCTCAAAAAATCGTAAAAAGTAATTTGAGCATCTACCAGGTAACTTCCATCGGCCCTAGCTGTAATTTCATATTCCTCCTGCCCGGTTTGGGGTACATCACCCACTATGGCTTCCAGTATGTCGTTGAGAGTAATCATTCCCTCTAATGTTCCATATTCATTTACAATAAAACCACTGTGTATTTTAGTGCTTTTAATTTTTTCCAACATTTGATAAGGACTGTTATTTTCGGGTACAAACAAGGCTGGTTTGGCAAGGTTTTTCAGTTTTGTATCAGCGCTGGCTTTTAGCAAATCTTTTATGTAAATGATGCCTTTTATGTCATCTACAGTTTTGTCGCACACAGGGTAGGTTGAATATATTATGCCATCTCCATTTTCAATGATTGTTTGCACGGTATCTTCTACATCAAACCAAACAATTTCTGTGCGGTGGGTCATAAGAGCGGTAATTTTGCGGTCGCCCAAATGAAAAACCCGTTCAATAATTTCTTTTTCCTCCTCCTCAATAGTGCCATTTTCACTTCCTTCTGTAATCATGGCCTTTATTTCTTCTTCTGTTACTGCATTATCCGTTGCAACTTTTAGGTTAAAAATTTTAAAAATATTATTGGTGATGGTATTTAATAACCATACAATTGGGTAAGCAACAGCAGA
>JAYTBG010000324.1:0-8230 GCA_043737055.1 Chitinophagaceae bacterium
TCTGACATTCCTTTAAGTATTTGATCTCTTGAGCGATTATTTTATCATTAGTTTCTAAAGAAAAGTAATTTCCTCTATATTTGCAAACCCAATTACAAGCGCTTTGCTTGACAATATAATTGTTGTATTCGACAATTAATTAAAATTTAGGCTGTTGAGGGAAAATAAATTTGGCGGAAAGAATTTCCAGAGAAGATTTGGAATGATTAACGCATAGTATTCAATCCGGCGGGGTAGCTCAGATGGTTAGAGCGCAGGATTCATAACCCTGAGGTCGGCAGTTCGATCCTGCTCCCCGCTACCATAACGGGCAAGTCGTATTTTTTTATGATTTGCCCTTCTTTTTTACTCTCAATAATGGCCTTCACACTATCAAAAACGCGGATTGCTTCATTTAACCGAGTAGTTCGATGTTGGGTTCCATCAAAAGTCAAATTTTCGGGGTACATCGAACTAATCAGCCTTCTTTTACCCTCAGGGTCACTTTTCTGATATATCTCATTTAGCCTTGAGAGCGTCCCCACAGCCTTGCTAATTAGAGTGGGAAGGTTATCAGCCGGACGGGATAGATCAAGCAATTTAGCTTCTAAAATGGTTATCTGACGTTCAGAATCGCGTTTAATCAAATGATAATCAGCTGAGTCAATCCCCCCATTCAAAAGCAAGTCCCTGGCTTTAGTGATCTTATTGTTATGATCGGTCAACTGAGTTTTCAAATGACGTAATTCTTCGGTCTGGCCACCAACTTCTTTATTGTATATTTCTAAAACTATCTTTTTGTACAAATCGCCTACTGCGGGGTGCAGTTCATGCTTTTCTAACTCTTCTTCGAATTTGTCATTTACCGTATCGGCGTTGTAGCGTATACCGCAACTTGAAAAACAATGATAGTAGGTATAGTATTTTCTACATCCTTTAGAGGAACTACCAGTAAGCATATAACCGCATTTTGGGCAGATTAAAAAGCCACGTAATGGAAGCTTATCAGGCGAAAAAGTCTTTGTTTTGACGCTTTTCTTCCTTCCATCCAATACATCCATAACCTGATAAAACAACGCTTCGGAAATCAATCCTTCATGCTGCCCTTGTACTATGGTTGCTTCTTCATCTTTGTATAGAGGGACAAATATTTTACCGCAGTAGACGGGATTACGGATAACCTGCCAGAAATTCTTCCGTCCACATGAAAGACCTTTTTTTCGTGCTTCCTTCCATATCTGATCTATGTACCATCTACCTGTTGCCAGTTCCTGATAAACCCAACGCATAATTGCCGCGTCCGGTTCCCTAGGTGCAATATACTTCTGTCCGTTCTCCCTGATTTTATTCTGATACCCAACCACGGCAGGCCCCATCCATCTGCCCTCTTTCCTTGCCCTCCTCATTCCGAAAAAAGTATTCAACGCCCGGCGATCATTTTCCACTTCGGGTGCTGCTAAATAAAAAGCAAGCATCATTTTATTTTCAGGGACGGAAATATCAAGGGGTTGTTCAATGGCCTGCGGCTCTACCCCATACCCGTTTAATATACTGATCATCTGATATGCATCACCGGCATTTCGGCTAAACCTGTCCCATTTGGTAAAAAGCACTAAGTCAGTTTGTCCACGTTTCTTTTTCAGCTCAATTAGCAATTTAGCCCATTCAGGGCGAACAAAGGATTTAGCGGAATGATCTTCAAATAGTACCTTCCTTACTGTGATACCCTTCACATCACAATACCTCCTTAATACTTCTTCCTGACCGCGTTGAGAATACCCTTTATCGGCTTGCTCGTCAGTACTCACTCTTATATATAGATCAGCGGTTTTCATTTTCTAAGTGTTGTTTAACTTCCAATTCAGCTAATATATACAACAATTCGATTATACTTTTTGCTTGCGCCCTAGTTATATCAAGCCCTTTTTCATGCAACATCAGCACAACATTTTCAGGGGTTAATTCAGGGGTATAAGACTTCATAGCTTCTTCCAAGAGAAGCAAAATCGAAATCCAAAGGAGATAAAATCTACCCTGAACAACCCACATGTATATTAATCTTTCGTTGATAAGCTGTCTATTTTAGCCATGACTTATAATCTCACATCAAGCATTCATCCGCAAACGACAAATACCCTTCAGCTGTAATTATGATATGATCGAATACTGAAATATCGAGGAAACTACCTGCGGAAATTAGTTTGTGAGTAAGTGAGATATCGGCTTTGCTGGGTTTTAAATTACCTGATGGGTGATTATGCGCCAGAATTAAAGAAGATGCGCCAGCCTTTAAGGCGGCTCCAAAAATCACTTTAGGATCGGCAATAGTTCCAGCAAACCCACCCACAGAGATATCGACTAGTCCAATAACTTTATTTGCACGGTTTAGCAGCATGACCTTAAATTCTTCGACTAGCTCAATTTTATTTTCATCCCAGTTTCCACGAAGCAATTCATGTACTTCCTGAGAAGTTGACACCTGCGGTCTTTGTGAAGGTTTAATGACAGGTTTATAAATCAACTCTATTTCACAAACTTTTAACACGGGATTTGTATCTGTTACAAATTGGTTTGGCTCTTTCTTTAGGGTTTTCATAGCATCAGCATTTAAGGGTTCATAAAAGGGGGATTGTCCCCGAAAAAATTCATATTCCTATTAAATGCCGAAAAAGGGCTGGCAAGGGGTTCTGTCAAGGGCCACGGCCTTAGCCGTGGTTTATATACCCTTGACGGGTTCCTGCCAGCCTTTAAATTTGTGTTTAAGTTGGAATAAGAATACTAGAAAGCTGAAAGCCATTCCTGTATTTTCTCAAGCACAATTTGTTAATGTACCTTTAATCGCCGCGCTTCTCTGGTTTTTTGTTTATTTCAGATTTGTAAAATGATATAATTACATTCAAAAGTTTGATTTTTACGAAGGTAATTCTCATCAACCACTCCATTGGCGATCACTCATATACCGGAGTTATATGCCAAGTCACGAAATCCTACAACTAATGAGAACAAAGCGACTTAAACTTTATGTAAATTAGAAGGGAAATTGCCAATACATAAATTCAATAATTATGCATTATTTCACTGACTACAGCCAATTGCAAACGCAAAGCCTAGGTGACGCTTTCGGACCCAACAGCAATGATCCTACCAAAAAGTTCAACGTGACTTCACAGCTTCAACTTTCGGGGCAAGCGAAAGCCTTCGCATGCCAGGACAGCATAATGATCGTTCAGCAATCATCTGCTAACAGTGCTATGGTGAATATTATCTTAAAACCGATCGAAGGATTGAAAATACCTTTCAATTCAGTCAACTATTTTGTTTATCGAGGACTGTTGAAAAGCAGCTTTATTTCAGACACCGCTGTAAAACCAAAAACCGATAGCACTAAATCTGATTTTATCACCCGCTTTTGGGACACTTGGGACAGTTATAAAACAACTACTAACCAGCCCACTTTAATAGACCCCACACCTCAAAGCTTTGGATATGATTCAACATTGCCAGACGGTTTAGTCATAGAGAATATATATGATAACTCTCAGCAGGATGTCAAGGGTCTTTTCGTGAAGGAAGGTGAATGGATTGGAGATTTTGGAAACAGTAGCAAGATAGGCCTGGAGGTGATCATAGAGGCCGAAAGCTTCACACTCAACTTGGGTTATTTGAGAGCTGAAAAATGCCAGATTGATGTTAGCGGGTTATCGGGTCTAGGGTTAAGGGCGGAAAGGGATCGAATCCTGTCTTACATAGACCCCGCCGCTTTTTACGGCCTTCATTACGACACGGGTGTAAATACAACCCAGTATATCGGTACCAATAAACTTGTTGAAACGAAAAAGAAAGCTGACTTGTACACATTACTGCTTGACAAGTTCGCAACTAAGAACCGTGTTTATCTTGACATCAGGAGTGAGAAAGGATTTTCCTACAACTTCTACCAGAATTATGACGACGGTTCGGGAAACAATATCAAGATTGGAAACAGTACTATCACACCAACAGCCCAAGTTTATGGAAACAACGACTGGCCGATCGTAATTTACGATACGTCTCTAGCAACAACCGCAAGCACCAACGATCTGAAAATTAATCTACGGATTGACGATAACACAAAACCCATTCTTTTTATTGAAAACACAGACCTGCTACCTATAAACAACCGTATTCGTTTTTTGGATGAAACCCAGATTCTGAACGGCATAGGCTGGAGCAAGGATTTGACCTTTAGTTTTCCAAATACGGGAACCGGTTCAAGCAGAGACAATATTGCATATTATATCAAGCTCAGTTATTTCAGACAGGAGTCGAATCCATCCTCGCCTAGTACTGTTTTAAAATGCGGGCATTATTTTGATAATATTTTTGGAACACTTGACATGCCGCACCTGGGCGATACTAATCATTTTATCCAACAAGCTGTTAACAGGGATTTATTTTTCATAAAGGGAGAATTTCCAACTTCAGAAAAATTCTCTTATGTTGCTGGGAGTGGCGCATTCTATGACACCAGCCGTGTTGCATTTTATGCTCAAATGGCATTTCCAAATACGAGTAGCCAAAGATTTTATCTTAAAACTATCAGTTCTGGAATAGAATCAGGGTTAAATCTGGAAGGAGCTTTCAATAAGATGTCATTTCTTGCGAAAGATGTAGGCATTACCAAGTTTCACATACAGGAAATCATATCCCCGGCTGGTTATCAAAAAATTGGGATACTGGATATTTTCGCCTACAATGGTTTCGCCTCATCGGAGGAGAGTATTTTTGTATTGGGCATCACTCATAGTGAACTTGTTTCTCTTAAAAGCGTAACCGGGTTAAGCGACAAGCATCCCCGGTACATTGTTTTTGAGGATGTTTCTCCAAGTCCGGCCGCCGACAAAAACGGAAAAGCGTTCAGGAAATACAAACTGAAAGTGCAGGGGCTTGCCGGCAATGGAGATTGCGACATACAAACACCACCGACAGACGTATTTGTTTACACCTCGAGAGGATTTGTATTTTCATCAAAAGCATTTTCTGACGCTGAAACTTTGGCTACCACCGCAACCTACCTACGCAATTATGAAGAAAAAATCGGCTTTGATAATATTAAAAAAGATGATGGCAATCGCTATGAAGATTATTTTATTGATATTGACAATGGGATGAAAACCGAAGTGGATGGTTTTATCAGCACGCTTAGCGCCATTCAGGATGACCACGATTTTTTTCACAATGTAAAAGCTTTAGTAGAAGATAGTGCGAGAGATATTTGGGACCAGGCTGTAAATTATGTACAAACAGATTTAAAAACCGCCATCCCTCATCCCGATGACAGGCCGCTTTACTGGGCAAGAATTAAAATGCAGGTGGCACTAAAAAGTCACACTCACTTCAACGGAGGAAAAAATAATTCGGATTTAGATAATCTCATCAGGCTCTTTGAAGAGAAATCAAGGAATTACACAGGAATTGATTTTTCAGGTGCCCCGGCTGGAGCAAAAAAAATATTGATAACGGGATTTGATCCGTTTTTTTTGAATCCCCAAAAAGGAGATAATGTTTTGCAAAGTAATCCGTCCGGAGCTTCCATATTAGGCCTTCATAAGTCATTGGTAAGTTCCGGAGGCAAAAATGGATATATCCAGTCGGTTATTTTTCCAGTTAGATTCGACGATTTTGACCAAGGCGTGGTTGAAAAAGTTGTATTTCCTATTATACTAAATAACTCTATTGATATGATAGTAACAATTAGTCAGGGAGATGCAAATTATGATATAGAAAGATTTGCCGCTAATTTTAGAAATCTAGATTCTGTTCATTATGATAATCTTGGTAAAAGTAATATTCCTGCAGTTTTTTATTTGCCTGACAGTTCAAATAAATTGAAAACTTTTTCATCTCCTTCATTGGTCAGTTTTTTAGAAACAACCTTACCATATCATTCTATCGTGCCAGGTACTCTTGGTAATAATAAAGCAGTGTTTAACCAACGGTATATAAGCGATAATCCTTTACATAAAGCACCGTATTCTGGAACTGGTAGTGGAACCAACCTAATTTCAGCACCACCTTCAAATGTAAAAGCTAAATATGGTTCAGGTGGCGATTACCTCTCAAATGAAATATTTTACAGAGTTGCTTTAATAAGAAGTAAAGTACGTTCTTCTTTTAAATCAGGGCATTTACATGTTCCAGCCTTACAGATTGTTCAAACTAACATAGATTATGGTAGAACAGAAAATTTAATATCAAATGTTAAAATCATATTGCAAGATGCCGTATCGACTCTTTAAAGTTTGTTTGGTAATGGGAATTATCTTTCACGCTAACACGTCCTTTTGTCAGCCAGGAAGTGGGCTGTTATATTTTGAAAAAATAAAAATTTTAAGACACGCTCATAGTGACATTAAGGTATCAATTCTAACTGCTCTAACAGATACTTTTCTTTCAGTTGATTCAACAAGAGTAAAATTTCCTTTTACTAAACCAAGCTTATTTAGCCTGAATAAGGGAAAGGGAAATCATAAAATTATTTTAGAAAATGGCGATAAAAAAATGAATATCTATTTGTCCCATTTATTATGGGGAAAGGATTATGGATTATTAAAATTCTCTTTTAAAGAAGGGGATTTCATAATAGATGCAACCATATCTACCACTGTAAAGCTTAACAAGGTTTGTGGATGTTATGATTTGTCAAAAAAAATACGACCTCAATAAAAACTGTTCAGGAAAGAAATGCAATTGGTGGCACGGATAATGTCCCTGCTAAATGTAAATGGGAAACTTATTTATTATCAGTAGTGTCCGATAAAAATAAACGGAGTAGCCGAAACCACCCCGTTTGTTCATACTTTTAAGTTGCAACACTTTCAAGCATGAACAAATCTAAAAACTTTAGCGGACAGCCGATCATCAGTCAGGTATTAAAATTTATTCCAGTCTCTATTATTGCCCGGACAGCGAAAAAACAGATGAGTGACCGTTATTACAAGCGTTTTAAGACCTATGATCATTTGGTGACCATGATCTTTGCCACCCTTAGCGGCAGTAGTTCCTTGCGGGAAGTAAGTAGTATTATGCTGGCTTGTGAGGGCAAAATCAATCATTTAGGCTTGGGCAACTATCCAAAACGCAGTACGCTGTCCGATGCGAATAAAAAACGTTCAAGCAGCGTATTTGCCTCTATTTATCAATCGATTTATAATCAATACAAGCATTTTTTATCGGACAGCAATCCCAGGGCACTTCCCCTGAAGGATTTAAAGATTGTCGATTCCTCCACCATTAGCCTGTTTAGTGATGTTTTAAAGGGTGCCGGTCGAAACCCGCTGGAGGGTAAAAAGAAGGGCGGTATCAAAATGCATACAATGATCAATGCCCGGGAGGATGTGCCCTGCCTGGTCCGTTTTACCTCGGCTGCCACTCATGATCATACCTTTTTAAAAGAGCTGGATTTAAAGAAGGGCTCCTTTGTGGTGTTTGACAAAGGATATGTAGATTACCTGCAATACCATAACTGGACACTGGATGATATTTATTTTGTAACCCGGCAAAAAGATAATGCCGTTTACAAAAGTCTGGAGGAGTTTGCTATCCGAGATCATATCCATTCCGGGGTTTTAAAAGACGAACGGATTGAGGTAACCAAAGACAAGCAAACCATTACCTTGCGCCGAGTGGCTTTTTATCATGCCGAACAAAACAAGGTCTACGAATTTATCTCCAACAACTTTGAACTGGCTGCAGATAAAATAGCCGAGATCTATAAGCAGCGCTGGCAAATTGAAACCCTGTTTAAACGGCTGAAACAAAACTTTCCTTTGAAGTATTTTCTTGGAGACAATCAAAATGCGATTGAAATACAGATTTGGGTAAGCCTGATTATTGGGTTGATCATGCTAGTCATTCAGAGAAAAGCGAAACGAAAATGGGCCTTCTCCAATATGATGTCCGTCATCCGGTATCATTTGATGACTTACATAGATCTTTTTAAGTTCCTGAAAAACCCAGATGGTGATTGGAGAGACCTAAACAATGTGAACCAAAACCAATTATGCCTGTTTCAAACATAGGGGAGGTTCTATTTCAAAATATTACTAAAACAAACGCTTAATAGGTTTCAGTCCGTAAATATTAAACGTTTTAATTTTAACCGGACACCAACGATTTTAAATATAAAAAATAAGGTGAGATATAACTTGGTAAGGCTGTATTTTTTATTAATACCGTTCCTAATAAACGGTTGCTATCAGGCTCCAAAAGA
>JAYTBG010000325.1:0-3360 GCA_043737055.1 Chitinophagaceae bacterium
CACAGAGCCATCATTTATGCGGCTTCTGCTTTTGGTTTTTTTATCTGCCTTCGCTGAGAGATGCTTATAAAAATTCACAGTTATGCAAAAGCAGCTTCGTATCATTACCAGTCAGCGTTTGGCAGTTTGTCCATTCAGCAGCAGCACGTTTCCAGTGCCTCCAGTTCCGGCTTCCGTTTTCAGCAGGCATTTTCGCCGCCGCCTTCCTTATCGTCCGTTAGTTGGCTGTTCCGTTTATCAGCTTGCTTGCGGTTGGTATCTGTGGTGCTTTCCATCAGGCCGCCGTCAGCTTTGTGCATTGCCCTTTTAGGGGCTTTGCATAAAACAAAAAAGCCCTCCCAGGAATGGGAAGGCTGTAATAAAGAATAATGCAAAGATTTTATGCAGCATCTACAATGTTCAACACATTGTAAGAACCGTTTTTAAGTGAGTATTGTACACCATTAACTGCCTGAAAGAACTCTACTAAAATCAGGTAGAATTTTATACCAGCCCCGGCAGGAACAGCAGCAGGGGTAAGTGTTACCGGAGTATTTGTACCATCAATTGGAAGATTTGTTACCGGGCTGTATTCAACAGCACTTGTTTCATTTGCAAAATCAACAACTGCATAAGCAGATTTGAAACTTACATGAGTTGCACCGATAGGGTACGAAATATCATTAATCGGAGTGAATGCTGGAATGTCAATCGCACCAGTAGCACCTGTTACAGTAAACGGAGCAAACAGCACACCGCCTAAAGCGGCACTATCATTGAAATCAAAATCTATCAACAGAGCCAATGCAGCAGGGTCAGCGATACCAATCGCAACTGTTCTATCACCTCTTAGAGAAGTTGTATCATAGTTTTTGATTTGTGTCATAACCTGGGTTAACCGGCTTGTAATCCTGTTATCAGCAGCGTTCATCATCAGGGTACGAACTGCATTACGGAGAACCTTGCCAGCAGTTGCAGCACTTCCAAATTCAGAACCATTTTCACGGGTACGTTGAAAATTTGGGTCGTTTGCGATACGGTCAGCAGATACACCACTTTTTGTTTTTACAAGATGCCCATCCTGTGTTTTGTAGAAGGTCATATCTTGTAATGTTCCTTCTATTTTTAATATGCCTTTTAACTTTGCCATTGTAAAAAAATTAATGAGTTATGAGTGATAAAAACAGCACTCGTAACCAAAATTATACATCGCTAAAATCCTTACCTAATATGTGGCTTGTTGTAAGGTCATTCATGCCGATTTTTCCATGTACTACTCATTATTCCTGTTGTTACATTTAGTATTTTTGCATGGCTTCACTATACCTTCGGTATAGCTAAAGTATAGATAGTGTATCAACTCAAATAAAGTAAATGGAACGTTTGTGTATTTATCCTAAAGACATTCAAGTTGTAACAGGCAGAAGTGAAAGGTATGGCCGTAACCTCATTAAGAAGATTAAAGAGCATTTAAAGAAACCGCAGCACCACTTTATTAGTGTTGATGAATTTTGCCAGTACACCGGGTTACAACAAGAAAGTGTTACAAGACAAATGAGATAGTTATTTTACAACTTGTGAGGTAACAGCTAAGGATAACTACACCCATGATGAAGTATAATATTTGCTCTTTGTTGCTCTTGTTTAATGATGCTTTTTGTATCTATTACTTGCAACCAATTTAAGGTCACATTTGAGGTCACAAAAACAAAAAAGCAGTTACGATAAAATCATAACTGCTTCATTATTAAGTGGGAGTTCGCGGGTTCGAACCGCGGACCCTCTGCTTGTAAGGCAGATGCTCTAAACCAACTGAGCTAAACTCCCTTTCCGTTTTCAGGATGGCAAAGATAAGGGGAAAACTATCTTACCAAAACTTTTATGTAATATTTTTGATTCTTTTTTTGAGGCTTAGCCAACGACTGAATTTAAAAACATCAAATACAGCTATTTTTGCAAAACAAAATATGTCTACATCTTTTTCATACCAACCTTTAGAAGATTTTCAGGAAGACCTGGATGTTCTTACAGAGAGTTCTACAGGTTATAACCTCATAGTGTGGAATGACGACGTAAACAGTTTTGAATGGGTTATTGAAACACTTATCGCTGTTTGCGGACACTCGCAGGAACAGGCAGAGCAATGCGCTATGATCATCCATAGCAAAGGCAAATATGCAGTTAAGTCTGGCAGCTACGAGGTATTAAAACCGCAGTGCGACGCCATCAATGAGCGACTGATAAATGCTACCATAGAGGAACTGGTTTCTTAGACGCTTTACATGACCATTCTTACAGAAAACATTTATTTTCCGGCTGTAGAATCCGCAGATCAAAGTGGTTTGCTTGCCATTGGGGGAGACTTGAGCCCTGAGCGTTTGTTGCTGGCATACCGATCAGGAATTTTTCCCTGGTACAGCGAGGGAGATCCAATTTGCTGGTGGACACCTGACCCACGATTTGTTTTGTTTCCGCAAGAGTTGAAAGTGAGCAAAAGCATGAAGCAGGTAATCGACAGAAATAAATTTGTCTTTACCATCAATCAATCTTTTGCCGAAGTAATTTCAAATTGTAAAAATGTTTCCCGTAATGGACAGGATGGCACCTGGATTTCTGACGATATGGGAGCAGCGTACATTAACTTACATCAACTCGGCTATGCTGATAGCGCCGAGGCATGGCTGGGAGCTGAGCTCGTAGGTGGCCTTTACGGCATTCGCCTTGGAAATATTTTTTTTGGTGAAAGCATGTTTAGCCATCGGAGTAATGCAAGCAAGTTTGCCTTTATTAAATATGTGGAGCAACTGCAAAAAGAAAATGTGCAAATGATAGATTGTCAACTGCACACAAATCATTTGGAAAGTCTTGGCGCACGAATGATAAGCAGGCGGGAGTTTAAAAAACAGCTGAAGGAAATTGGTGATTTGTGATGTAAGATTTATGATATGCCTGTAATTTAAAGACTATCCACCACTCAACCATTCTACCACTCAACAATTCAACCATCCAACAATTTAACCATCCAACAACTCATCACTTTCCGAACTTATTCTTCAACGCCGCCAATGCATCTTGCATGGTAGCTGGTGCCGCTTCCTTTTTTATGGGCTGAAAATTTTGAACCGGCTTCCTTGGCTGATGCGCCGGAGCTGCTTCTGTTTGTTTGATAGATAAAGCAATTCTTTTACGCACTACATCTACCTCCAACACTTTCACTTTTACTTGCTGGTTTAGCTTTAGTACTTCGCCCGGATCCTGAATGTACTTGTGAGCCACTTCGCTCACGTGCACCAATCCATCCTGCTTTACACCAATATCTACAAAAGCCCCAAACCTGGTCAGGTTTGTTACAATGCCGGGCACTTCCATACCCACGTGCAC